>CAZHOU010000020.1:14862-16800 GCA_964534165.1 uncultured Zetaproteobacteria bacterium | reverse complement strand
CTATCTCTTTGCGCCGATGCTTGTCCGCCCCCGCATCGACGGCCGCTGGGGTTAGCCCGGTTTTTTCATGGGATCGCGGATGGATGACGCAGAAATCGGTGATTGGTAATTCGTGATTGGTAATCGGGAAATCCACCAATCACCAATTTCCGATCACCATTCACCTCGGCCTCCGTCCTTGCTTGCCGGCCCGCGCAGACAAGAAAGGCGCCGCGAAATGCAAGGTGTCATGCTGCAAAGACACATCGGTTTCGATGCAATCTTTCATGCATTTCGACATTTCAAATCCCTAAGCATGATCATCATGAAAAATCCGGGTTAGCCCGCCCAGGGAGTCCATTTGCGGATGGCCGCGGCGATCTGCTTGGGGGTGCTGGTGTGGCTGAGCAATCGGCCGATTTTCCCGTCCGGGCGCAGGATGTAGATGAAGCTTGAATGCACCACGGCATAATTCTTCCCGCCATGGTTTTTCTTGTCCTTGCCGTAGCCGGCCATGAACGATTTGGCAGCGGCTGCAATGGCGGCCTCACTGCCGCTCAGGCCAATGATATCCGCATCGAAGTGTTTCACGAACCGGGCCATGGATGCCGGTGTGTCCCGTGCCGGATCGGTCGTGACGAACAAGGCCCTGACCTTCTCTCTTTCCTTCGGCGTCAGCAGGCGCAGTGCGGCGCCGATGTTGCTCAGGGTGGCCGGGCAGACATCGGGGCAGTGGGTGTAACCGAAGTAGACCACGCTCACCTTGCCCCGAATGTCACGAATGCTCACGGGACCCGTCGCGCTTTGAAGGGTGAATGAAGGCCTGATTTCGGGGTAGGGGCTTGCGGGCATCTTTCTCAGGTTGTAGGCCGCAAAGCCGATCAGGGTCAGGGCCAGAGCGAGCAGGATGGGGGGATACAGGTTACGCTTGTGCTTCATGAACAAACGGCTCCATGGTTTGATGTAATGGGACTTGAAACTCCTGCGACGAAGCATACCACCGGGGGCGGCCAATGACAGGGGGTTGCCGATGAATGATTACCTCGTTTCCTTTCTCTTGTATGCCATTCCGGCCAATGCCATCGCCGTCCCGGTTCTGATGTTCGGTCGACACAGGGTTCACTGGAACATCCTGGAGTATCCGCTTATCTATTTGCCGTGGTTTGCGTTCATCGCCTTGACGACGGCGGTATTCGGGGGGACTGGACAAGGTTCCCGAGTTCTCCGCCGTCAAAATGTTTTTGCTCGTGTTTCAATCCCTTGGATCGGGTGTGATGGGTGGCATGATTCTGCTTCCCAGACTGGCGATCCGGAACCCGAAGATGCGCCCGGTGGCCATCACGACGACCAGTGCTTTTGTTGTGGCGCTTCTTTACGTGAAATTCAGGATGGTGTTGTTTCTTATCGTGGCGGGCGTTTCCTCGGTCGCCCCCTGACCGCCGAACAGGAATCAGGAACGGTCGGCTTGGGCTAGAGTTGTTTCAGGTAGCGGATGATTTCTTTTCGATCCTTCGCGGACTTGATGCCGGGGATGGCCATCATGGTATTGGATTTGATGGCTGTGGGGTCCATGATCCAGGCATCCAAGGCCGCTTCATCCCAGACCTCGAAGGGGACGCCGGAAATCGTCGGCTTCCTTCCATAGATCCCTTTCAGCGACGGCCCCACTTTGGGTAGGTTGCGATCCAGATAATGGCAGGGGGCACACTTCTTGCGCACCAGGGCGGCCCCGGGCTGCATCTCGCGCTTGATCTTTTTCAGGCCGGCCTTGATGACCTCGCTGGAACTCGGACCGTGATCGTTGCTGTCGCAGGCGGGAAGGAGCAGCAGGCATGATACGAGTGACAGGAGAGCTGCTGTGCGTGCGGGCATTCTTTTTACTCCTGGATGCGGGATGTGGACTTAAACGTCGGGGATGATTGGAGCTTCGGCACGTTATGTCAATGTTGGAACACGGAC
>CAZHOU010000020.1:0-14762 GCA_964534165.1 uncultured Zetaproteobacteria bacterium | reverse complement strand
ATGTTGGAACACGGACCTCTTCCGCCACCGGTCATGAATCCTTCTTGATCGAATCGGCTTCCTTGCCTTCTCGGTCCATGTGCGCGCGCACATGCCGGTGGCCGTAGCGGAAATAGAGCCAAAGGCCGGCTGCGCCCGCCAGAAGAAGGGTGAGAATCAGCCCCATGATGCCGAAGCGGTGGAGGACGGCCAACGCCGCCAGGCCGAGCAAATGGCCGGCGGTGTAGACGGCGATGGACCAGGTCAGGCAATTGACGATCTGCAACAGCAGGAAGCGGATGGTGCTGATCGAGGAGCAACCGAACAGGATGGCGGCGACGATGCGCGTTCCGTACAGGTATTGGAAGATGAAGATGGACCAGTGCGCATACTTGTCGAGGATCACGTTGGCCTTGGGGTAGTGGCGTCTCAGGAAGGGCAGGGCATTGATGACATCCATGCCGCGCCAGCGGCCGAGAGTGAAAAAGAACAGATGCCCGGCGTAGGCGCCTGCGGCGGCGGCGGCGATGACGCCACTCGGATGCAGCAAGCCCGCGGCCGACAGGGCGGCGGCGGCGATGAACACGGATTCGCCTTCGATGAAAGTCCAGATGAAAACGGCCCAGTAGCCGTATTGTTCAACGAAATGCTGCGCCAGTTCCATGCGCGGCTAGCCCGCGTTTTTCATGGGATCGCGCCTGTCTGACGCGACTGCGGCGCAGACAAGAAAGGCGCTGCGGAATGCAGGGCGTCCTGCTGCAAAAGCACATCGGTTTCGATGCAACTCCTTCATGGGTTTCGACATTTCAAATCCCTGCGCATGATCACCATGAAAAATCCGGGCTACCGCAGGCGCACGGGAATGCCTTGCCGGCTCAAGTATTCCTTGGCCTGTTGGATGCTGTATTCACCGAAATGGAAGATGCTGGCTGCGAGCACGGCATCGGCATGGCCCTCCTTGAGTCCCTCGGCCAGGTGCGCCAGCGTACCCACGCCGCCGGAGGCAATGACGTTGGCCGTCACCGCGTCGGCCACGGCCCGGGTCAGCGGGATGTCGTAGCCGGCACGGGTTCCGTCGCGGTCCATGCTGGTCAGAAGGATTTCGCCGGCGCCGTCATCACTCACCTTTTTCGCCCATGCAACCGCATCCACGCCCGTCGCTCTGCGGCCTCCGTGGGTGAAGCACTCCCAATGATCGCCGACGCGCTTGGCATCGATGGCCACGACGATCGTGGAGGCCCCGAAACGCTCGGACGCCCGCCGCACCAGACCCGGATCCTTCAGAACCGCGGTGTTGATCGAAACCTTGTCCGCTCCGGCATACAGCAGTTTTTCGATGTCGGCAAGCGTTCGCACGCCGCCACCGACGGTCAGCGGCATGAACACGTTTTCAGCCACGTCCGTGACCATGCGGTAAAGCGTCTGCCGGTCCTCGAAGCTGGCACGGATATCGAGAAAACACAGTTCATCCGCTCCCTCGGCATCGTAGCGGACGGCCGCCTCCACCGGATCGCCGGCATCCACGATGTCCACGAATCTCACGCCCTTGACGACGCGCCCGCAGGCCACATCGAGACAGGGGATGATGCGCTTACTCAGCATGGTCGCGGCCGCGGCGGGGCATGGATTGCAGGCGGTGCACGGCGTCTGCGAAGTCGAGCGTCCCTTCGTAGATGGCGCGGCCGGTGATGGCACCGGCGATACCGTCCCGGAGATGTGCGGCACAGGCGAGTACATCGGCAAGGGTGGAGAGGCCACCGGAGATGATCACGGGCGTGGAGACGGCGCGGGCAAGCCGCAGGCTGGCCTCGATGTTGGGGCCGGTGAGCATGCCGTCGCGGGAGATGTCGGTATGGATCAGGGCGGCGATGCCGGCATCCTCGAAGCGTCGCGCCAGGTCCACGGCATCGATGTCGGTCACCCGATCCCAGCCGTGCACGGCCACCTTGCCTTGGGCGGTGTCGATGCCGACACAGATACGGCCGGGGAACGCGTGGCAGGCGTGTACGATGAGATCCGGTTCGGTGACGGCGGCCGAGCCGAGGATGACCCGGTCGACACCGAGCGCAAGCGCCGCCTCGATGGCCGCCAGGTCGCGCAGGCCGCCGCCGAGTTGGACCGGAATGTCCACGGCGGTACAGATCGCCCGGATGGCGCGGAGGTTCTCCGGCCTTCCGGCGAAGGCCCCGTCCAGGTCGACCACATGCAGGCGTGTCGCACCCAGCGAACGCCAGTGTGCCGCCATCGCCGCCGGGTCGTCCCCGTAATCGGTGGCCTCGTCCATCCGTCCCTGCTTCAGGCGCACGCAATGACCACCCTTGAGGTCGATGGCCGGAATCAGCTCGAATTTCACGCCCTCCGCCTTTTTCACGGTCGCCATTGCAGAAAGGCTTGCAACAGCGCCAGGCCCGCGCGCTGGGATTTCTCGGGATGGAACTGGACGCCGATGAAGTTGTCGCGGCCGATGGCGGAGGCGAAGCGGACGCCACCGTATTCGCAGTGGGCCAGCGTCGTTGGCCCGTCCTCGGGCCGGCAGTAGAAGGAATGCACGAAATAGCACTGGCGGGCGCCCAGCGGCGCCAGGACCGGATGCGCACCGTCCGCAAGCAGCACGTCGTTCCAGCCCATGTGGGGGATCTTGCAGCCTCGGGCCGGGAGATCATCGGGGAAGGGAACGACGTCCCCCGCAATCAGGCCGAGGCCCGCGTGCTCGCCGTACTCGTATGAGCGCTGCATCAGCGCCTGCATGCCGAGACAGATCCCGAGATAAGGCACGCCCTGATGGATGCGTTCGCACACGGCCGCGTCCATGCCCGTCTTGTGCAGACGCGCCATGCAATCCCGGAAGGCGCCCACGCCCGGCATGACGAGGCGGCCGGCGGAGACGATCTCCTCGGGCGAACGCGCCAGGCGCACCCTGCCCCCGACCCGCTCCAGCGCCTTGGCCACCGAATGCAGGTTACCCATGCCGTAGTCGATCAGCGCGATCATGCTTAATGCGTAAAGCGTAAGGTGTGAAGCCTCAGGCGATAAGTTCCGCTTGGGATGCCGGCCTCACTCCTGTCTCGTCTCACAGCGCGCCCTTGGTCGAGGGTACGTTCTTCTCACGCGGGTCCGGTTCCACGGCCATGCGCAGGGCGCGGCCGAAGGCCTTGAACACCGTTTCGATCATGTGGTGGTTGTTGTCGCCGCGGAGGGCGTCGATATGCAGCGTCAACTTGCCGTGATTGGCGATGGCCTGGAAAAACTCCCGGAACAGATCGACGTCGAAGCCGCCGACGCGCTCGCGCGGGAACACGACATGGTATTCCAGGCCGGGCCGACCCGACAGGTCCAGGACGACGCGCGAGAGGGCCTCGTCGAGCGGCACGAAGGCGTGGCCGTAGCGATGGATTCCGGCCTTGTCGCCGAGTGCGTCATGCAATGCCTCGCCGAAACAGATGCCAATGTCCTCGACGGTGTGATGATCGTCGATTTCGCGGTCGCCTCGGGCGCTGACGCGCAGGTCGACAAGACCGTGACGGGCCACCTGCTCCAGCATGTGGTCGAGAAAGGGAATGGACGAATCGATCTCGGCCCGTCCCGTTCCATCCAGGCCCAGGCTGAGTTCGATATCGGTCTCCCGTGTCTTGCGTTTGACGGTTGCGTTTCTGTTCATGGCAGCACCTCTCCGAGGGCGGTTAAAAAGCGTTTGTTCTCCTGCGGCAGGCCCACGGTGACGCGCAGGCAGTTTTCCAGCACGCCGCCCGGGGCATGGCAGTTCTTGACCAGAATGCCACGCTGCCTGAGACCTTCGAAGGCGGCGCAGGCGTCCGGGACGCGCAAGAGCAGGAAGTTGGTCTGCGATGGATAGGCGGTGACCCCGGGCATGCCCGAAAGGGCATGCAGCAGTCGCTGCCTTTCGGCGCGGATGTTCTCGATCTGTTCCTCGAACACCTCGAAATGATCGAGAAAAAAACGGATCGAAGCCTGGCTCAGGCTGTTGATGTTGTAGGGCAGGCGGACCTTGCCGAGGGAGGCGATCAGATCGGCGCTTCCGAGGGCGTAGCCGACGCGCAGGCCCGCCATCCCCAACTTGGAGAAGGTGCGCAGCACGATCACGCGGTCTCCGATCATATCCACATGGCTTTCGTCGGCGAAGGGGACGTAGGCCTCGTCGATGACCAGGAGGCCGTGAAAGTTCTCCGCGATCCGGCGCACGGTCTCCCGCGGCCACATGTTTCCCGTGGGATTGTTCGGGCAGGCGAGGAATGCGATGGCGGCGTTCTCAAGGGCACAGACGCGCAGGAAGGCGTCGGCGGAGAGTTCGAAGTGCCGATCGAGCGGCACCGCCGCCACCGGCCGCCCAAGCCAGCGGCAGATGATTTCATACATGGCGAAGGTCGGCTGCGGCAGGATGCAAACACCGTGGTCCGCCGCCATGAGCAGCATCTGGATGATCTCGTCCGAGCCGTTTCCGATCAAGACCTGGTCGGCTTCCAGGCCATCCCGGGAGGCGATGGCCCGGCGCAGCTCCAGCATTTCGGAATCGGGGTAGCGATTGATGGGCAGGCGGCTGATCACCCCGGCCCAGGTCCGTCGCAGGGAAGCCGGCAGCGCGTAGGGGTTCTCCATCGCATCCAGTTTGATCAGGCCTTCGGCCTCCTGCACGCGGTAGGCGGCGAGCTGTTTGATGTCGTTGCGGATCATTCGGCGTCCTTGAGGCGTAGCTCCATGCTCAGGGCATGGGCATCCAGACCTTCCTTGTGGGCCAGTCGTACGGCGACCCCGCCGATCGCGAGCGCGGCCTCGCGGCCGGCACGGATCACGCTGCTGCGCTTGAGGAAGTCGTGGACCCCGAGCGGCGATGAGAAACGCGCCGTGCGGTTGGTGGGCAATACATGATTGGGGCCGGCGATATAGTCGCCAAGGGCCTCCGGGGTGAAGCGGCCGAGGAAGATGGCGCCGGCGTGGCGGATGTACGGAAGCAACACGTCCGGGTCGTCCAGGGCCAGCTCCAGGTGCTCCGGGGCGATGCGATTGACGACATCCGCCGCCACGGCCAGATCGGGAACATGAATCAGGGCCGCATGCGCCTCAATCGAGGCGCGCGCGATTCCCGCGCGCGGCAACGTGGACAGGATCACCTCGATCCTTTGCTCGACGGCATCGAGAAGATCGGCGTCGGTGGAGATCAGGATGCTCTGCGCCGCTTCGTCATGCTCGGCCTGGGAGAGGAAATCCGCCGCCAGCCAGTGCGGGTCCCCGCCGTCGGCAACGATGACGATCTCGGACGGTCCGGCGATCATGTCGATGCCGCAGATTCCGAACACCTGCCGTTTGGCGGCGGCGACATAGCGGTTGCCGGGACCGACGATCTTGTCCACGGCGGCGATGGTCTCGGTCCCGTAGGCCAGGGCGGCGACGGCCTGGGCGCCTCCGACCGCGAACACCTGTTGCACGCCGGCCAGATAGGCGGCCGCCAGCACCAGGGGATTGAAATCGTGTCCGGGGGCTGGAACCGTCATGACGATGTCCTCGACCCCGGCCACATGCGCCGGAATGGCGTTCATCAACACCGACGAGGGGTAGGCCGCCTTGCCTCCGGGGACATACAGGCCCACACGTTCGAGCGGGGTGATGCGCTGCCCGAGAAGAAGGCCGGCCTCATCCCGGAATTCCCAATCCTTGGGTCGCTGGCGCTCGTGGTAGGCACGGATCCTTGCCGCGGCCAGTTCCAGGTCCTCCTGGTCCTGCGTTGCGAGATCACGCCAGGCCTCCTCCAGATGCGTACGCGGGACGGTGAGAGCCGCCGGCGTGCATTCCCAGCCGTCGAAACGACGGGTATACTCACACAGGGCGGCGTCGCCGCGGCGACGGACATCGTCGATGATCGCGGCCACGGTCTCCTGCACCGCGGTGCCGACATCGGTCGGGCGCGACAGCAAGGCCTCCATTCGGGCCTCGAAATCGGGTTGGTCGCTTCTGAGGCGTGCGATGTTCATCCTTCCCTCCCTGCCGACGGGACGGCGGCGGCAAAGGCCTCGATCGCCGGTTTGACCCGAGCCTCGCGCGTGGCCAGGCTGCCTGGATTCACCACCAGGCGGCTGGTGATGGTGTAGAGGGTTTCCTCCACCGCCAGGCCGTTGACCTCGAGCGTGCGGCCGCTGGAGACCAGATCGACGATACGGTCGGCGAGTCCCACGAGCGGTGCCAGTTCCATCGAGCCGTAGAGGTGGATGATATCGGCCTGCACGCCGCATCCCAGGTAATATTTCCGGGCCAGGCGATCATATTTGGTGGCCACGCGCACGCGGCTTCCGGCTTCCGGCTTGCCTTGGGCCACCGAGGCTGCGGGACCGGCGACACACATGCGGCAACGGCCGATGCCGAGATCCAGGGGTTCGAACACATGCGGCCGCTTCTCCAGCAGGATGTCACGTCCGGTGATGCCGAGATCGGCGGCGCCGCGCTCGACATAGGTGCAGACATCGGCGGCCCGGACGAGCAGAAAGCGCACGCCGCCGGCACCGTCCACGATCAGGCGCCGCGTCTGCATCAGATCCTCCTCCGGCGCGAAACCGGCGCGCTTAAGAAGCGGGATCGTCTCTTCCAGGATGCGACCCTTGGACAGCGCGATCGTGAGCGGTCGTTCAGCCGGCGGCAAGGCTGGCCTTCCCGAAGATGTGGGTATTGGGCGTGAGGCGCTGGATGCGGGCCCCCAGCGATCCGAGCTTCTCTTCGATGCGCTCGTAGCCACGGTCGATATGGTAGACACGGGAGATCGTGGTTTCCCCCCGGGCCGCAAGGCCGCCCAGCACGAGGCTGGCGGAGGCGCGCAGATCGGTGGCCATGACCGGGGTGCCCGAAAGGCTCTCCACCCCCTCGACCACGGCCGTGTTGCCGCTCAGCACGATGTGCGCCCCCATGCGACGCAACTCCTGGACGTGCATGAAACGGTTCTCGAAGATGGTCTCGCTGATGACGCTGCCGCCCTCCGCCGTGCACATCAGGGCCATGAACTGGGCCTGAAGGTCCGTGGGGAATCCGGGGTAGGGGCTGGTTTGCACGTTGACGCCGTGCAGGCGGCCTTTGGCGCGGCAACGGATCCAATCCTCTCCACACTCGACCTCGGCGCCGGCCTCCCTGGCACGGGCCAGGAAGGCGTCGAGCATGCCTTCCTCCACCCGGCAGACGGTGACTTCGCCACCGGTGATCAGCCCCGCCATCAGATAGGTTGCGGCTTCGATACGGTCCGCGATCACGGTCAGTTCGGTGCCGTGCAGACGGTCCACACCGCAGATGCGGATGCTGTCACGGCCGGCGCCCTCGATCCTGGCGCCCATGGCGACGAGGGAATTCGCCAGGTTCACGACTTCCGGTTCCCGAGCCGCGTTTTCAATCAGGGTTTCGCCACGCCCCAACACCGCGGCCATCATCAGGTTTTCGGTCCCGGTCACGGTGACGCGGTCGAAGACGATGCGGGCTCCGTGCAGGCCCGCCCTGGCCGTGGCGACGATGTAGCCATGTTCGACACGGATTTCCGCGCCCATGGCTTCGAGCCCCCGCAGGTGCATGTCCATCGGGCGGGCACCGATGGCGCAACCGCCGGGCATGCTGACACGGGCACGACCGAAACGCGCCAGCAGGGGGCCGAGAACGAGCGCAGAGGCGCGCATGGTCTTGACCAGATCGTAAGGCGCTTCGGGTTTGTTGCAGGCGCGGGTATCGACGCAGACCAAGCCCGTGTGATCCATCGAGACATCGGCTCCCTGGTTGGCCAGCAGGGTCATCATGGTGGTGATGTCGCGTAGATGCGGGATGCGGCGGTAGGTCATCGGACTGTCCGCCAGGATGGACGCGGCCAAAAGCGGCAGGGCCGCGTTTTTGGCGCCGCCGATCTCCACGCGGCCGTGCAACGGCCTGCCTCCATGTATGATGATGCTATCCATCCGGACTTCCGTTCATGTTGGGCCGCAAGCTAGCCGATGGCGAAGGGGAAGACTACCGCCTGCATGGGATGGATGCCCGGGGAAAGGAACTCAATTGCGGGTCAACGCCAGCAAGGTGATGTCGTCGGCCGGCCGGCGGTGGCCACGGAAACGCTCCAGCCGCGCGCGCAGAAAGGCGATGCACTGCCCGGCGGGCACCGGTGCCTGCCGCAGCCAGGCCAGCAACTCCTTCTCGCCGGCCATTTGGCCCGCTTCGTTGACGGCCTCGGTGACGCCGTCGGAGTACAACAGGATCGATTCCCCCTTCTCCAGGGTGAGCACCCGGGTGGCATAGCGGCAGGCGGAAAGGATTCCCAGCGGCGGACCCGAGGCACCCTGTTCCAGGCGCGCCTCGCGGTGTGAGAAGCGGGCCGGGCGCGTATGGCCGGCGTTGGCGATCTGGATGCGGCCGCCCTCCGGATCGAGCAGCATCAATACCAGGGTGACGAACATGCCCCCTTCGGCGATACGGGAGAAATCGTTGTTGACGCACGTCAGGATCTCTCCGGCCGTACCGCCGGCGGCGATCGCCTGCCGCAGGTCGCGCAGGATCCTGGCCATCATCAGGGCCGACGCCACACCCTTGCCGGCGACGTCCCCGATCAGATAGGCACACCTGCCGTCGGACAGAGGCAAGGCGTCGTAGAAATCACCGCCGATCTCGAAGGCCGTGCGGAGATGGAAGGCGGCCTCAAAGCCGGGTACATCGGGTGCTCTGGACGGCAGGAAGGATTGCTGCAGCCTGGCGGCCAGATCCAGATCGTGTTCGAGCAGCCGCCGCCGCAGCAGGCGTTCGTGCGTGCGCGCATTGTCGATGGCGGCGGCGGTGATCAGGGCCAGGGATTCGAGAAGTTGCAGGTCCGCCTGCGAAAAGACCCCCTCCCTGCGATTGATGACCTGGCAGACGCCGATGACGCCGTTGCGGGTGTGCAACGGCACGCAGATCATGTTGCGCGTCCGAAAGCCGGTCCGCCGGTCATAATCCGGGTTGAAGCGAGGATCGGTGTAGGCATCGGCCAGCAACACCGGGCGCCCGTGTTCGACGCACCAGCCGGCGATGCCGCTGCCACGCGGAATGCGATAGATTTCCTTCAGCTTGTCGCCGCTTTCACCGAGAACGACATGAAAGACCAGATCGCCGCTGTCGGCATCGAGCAGGAACAGGGAGCAGGCCTCCGCTTCCATGACGGACTGCGTGATCTCCATGATCCGGCGCAGCAGCGGTCCCAGCTCCAGTTCGCCGGCGGTCAGGCGCTGGACCTCGATGACCTTTTCCAGACGGGCGATGTGCTTCCGGTAGTGCTGGAGGAGTTCGGAGGTCGGCCGCATGGTCGCCTTCAGGGTCTTCCACCGCGGGAATTCAAGTCACCACCAGCGCTCGGGATAACGGCGATCCGGGGCCAGCGCATGCACCAGCAGCGCGACGGCGAACATGATCACGATGCCGGTGGCGATCGGGTAGAGCAGATAGGTGAAGCCGAGCGCGCGCATGGGTTCCGGACCGGCGGCGGCGATGAAGGCCATGGCCCCGCCCGGAGGATGCATGGTGCCGGTGAGGCTCATCGCCGCCAGCGACAGACTGACGGCCAGCACACCCTGCAGCCAGACAGGATGATGCGGCAGCAGCATGGCCACACCCACCCCGATGAAGGAGGAGAGCAGGCTGCCGCAGAAGAGGTTTCGGGGCTGGGCGATCGGGGCGGAAGGGCAGCCGTAGAGGACGACGGCGCTGGCGCCGAATGCGGCGATCAGGAGCGGCAGGCCGCGGCCCCCGTAGATTTGCGCGTGCATGGCGGCGACCAGACCCAGGCCGAGCAGGCCGCCGGAAAGGGAGAGCAGGGCTTCAAGCAGGCGTCTTTTCCATTTGGTGGACATGCGCCAAGACTAGCCCGGATTTTTCATCAGGCCACCCGCCGGGCGTCGAATACCGGAAAGGATCAACGATCGGAGGAGGATGCATGAGGCCGAACGGTTAGAAAGGGGACGGTTTCGCTTCTTCCGTACCGGCTCCAGCCGGAAAAGAAAACTGTCCGCGTTTCCTCATCAACCGGCCGGCTTGGCGCGAGGAGGAGATGGATTTCTCATACGTCCGGGAGGCTGCTAGTCTCAGCGAGCATGGGGCGGGAGAGCGAGCGACACATCCGGTTGTGGCCGATGATTCCGATGGCCGCCGCCGTCGGCGTCCTTGCCGCCACCGCCGTGTTGGCCTTTCGTTGGATGATCGAGAGCAGCCAGCGGCTTTTTCTTCCCGGCGGCCTCGTCGGCAATTACGAGGCCCTGGAGCCATCCGTCCGTTTCGCCCTGCCGGTCGCCGGCGGCATCGTGCTGGCGTTGATCTTTCTGTGGATTCCCCCGCGTCGCTGGGATGTCGGGATTGCCTATGTGCTGCGGAACGTGCTCGCCGGCGGCCGGCTGCATCTGCCCTTTTCGCAGGCCTGCCTGCAATTCTTCGGCGGCATCCTCGCCATCGTCAGCGGCCAGTCGGTGGACCGCGAGGGCCCCAGCGTGCATTTGGGCGCCGCCATGGGCAACGTTCTGGCCCGTCGCCGCGGTGTGAGCGACGAGGAAATCCATCTGCTGACGATGACCGGCATCGCCGCCGGCATGGGGGCGGCGCTGAACACACCGCTGACCGGGGTCGTGTTCGTGCTGGAAGTGATGGGGGAGTCCCTGGCCCCGCGCAAGCTGCTATCCGTATTGACCGGCTCGGTCACGGCCGCCGTTCTCGGGCGCATGGCCTACGGCGCCAAGCCGGCTTTTTCCGTACCGCCGTTGGATGTGGCTTCCACCGGGGAGTTTCTGTGGATCATCATGCTGGGCATGTTCATCGGTGCCCTGGCCGTCGTGGCCATTGCCGGGATTGAGCGTGTCTCCCGCTTGGCCGCCGGCCACCCGGCCTGGGTGGTGTTTCCGGTCGCGGGCCTGATCACCGCCGTCTTCGGCCTTTTTTCCGCCCATATCCTGGGGGTCAGCTACGACACCGTGGAGGCCCTGCTTCGGGGCCACATCGCGGAGAGCGCACTCCTGGCGCTGGTGGTCTTCAAGCTTTTCGCCACCATCATGTGCATCGGTTGCGGCGTTCCGGGGGGACTGATCGGTCCCTGCCTGGTGATCGGCGGCGCCGCCGGCGGGCTTGCCGGCAAGATCGTCGCCGCCCTCGGCTCTTCGGGGGTCGGTTCCATCGGCTTTTACGCCATGACCGGCATGTGCGCCATGCTCGGGGCGACGCTGGCGGCGCCGCTTACGGCCATTACGGCCTTGTTTGAGCTGACCGGGAATCCGCATCTGATCCTGGCCGGGATGCTGGCGCTCGTGGCCGCCGACAGCATTTGCTGGAGCATCCTTGGCACCGGCTCGGTTTTCCAGCACCTGCTGGCCGCCCGCCGCATCCACGCCGGCGAAAACAACGACAACCGAGGGCAGGGGTAGGCGGGGGTGGTGACTACACTTGGCTCGAAATTTTCATGAAAACCATGCGGGGAAGCGAAGGCGGTTTCACTTTTCCGTACCGGCTCCGCCCGGAAGAAAGTAGACTCCCCTTTTTCCGAAGGCCGATGATGGGTGGTCGGGAAGCAGCTTGGGTTGTTGGCATCGGCCGGTCGCCGATTGCCGGTCACCAATCACGAAGCCCTTGCCATTGATCCACGGTCTCATGAAACACATCCGTGTGGGAAAGGATCGACCATGTCCGTGTACACCGAATTGAGTCGTGGCGAGATCGAGGCCATCCTGGCCGCATACGACCTCGGCCGTCTGCTGGATTTCGAGGGTATCGCCGCCGGCATCGAAAACAGCAATTTCTTCGTCGATACCGAGCGCGGCCGTTTTGTCCTCACCGTATTCGAGCGCATGGATGTCGCCGAATTGCCCTATTTCATGCACCTGATGCATCACCTGGCGGCCAAGGGCATGCCCTGCCCGGATGTGATGCGCCGTCGCGACGGATCGATGTTGTTTGCCTGCCGCGGAAAGCAGGGCTGCATGGTCACCCGTCTTCCGGGGCGGACATTGGAGCGGCTCGATAAACGCCGGTTGCATGCTTCCGGTCGGGTCCAGGCGGCGCTGCACCGGGCCGGCGCTGATTTTCCTCTGCGGAGGAAAAACCCGACGGATATCCAGTGGATGCAAAATACGGTCGATGCAATGCGTGAACAGGTGGAGGCCCGCTACGGCGAGGAGGCACGGGCGCTTCTTGAAGACGAACTGGATTGGCAGCGGGGACGGGACTTCTCGCATCTGCCCGCCGGCGTGATCCACGGCGATCTGTTTGTGGACAACATCCTGTTCGAGGGCGGGCGGGTGTCCGGCATCATCGATTTCTACTACGCGCACGATGCGCCCTATGCGATGGACATCGCGATCGCCCTCAATGCCCAGGCGGTGGAGCTGGGATCCGAAGATGAGGAGCGCATGCAGGCGCTGTTGGAAGGCTACCAGACCGTGCGCAGGCTCACCGAGGCCGAACTTGCGGCGCTGCCGGCGCTGCTTCGGCGCGCGGCCCTGCGTTTCTGGATCTCGCGTCTGTATGACGCAATCTTCCCCCGCGAGGGTACGATGACGCAGGTGAAGGATCCGGAGGAATACCGGCGGAAGCTTCTGTTTCACCGCCGGTGCCTGGCTTGACTGCGCGGACCGGCAAGCAAGGACGGAGGCCGAGGTGAATGGTGATCGGAAATTGGTGATTGGTGGATTTCCCGATTACCAATCACGAATCACCAATCACCGATTTCTGCGTCCTCCATCCGCGATCCCATGAATAATCCGGGTTAGGGATGTCCCCCTTTGGGTGGGTTTGAAGAGTCAAATCCTTCAGGCGCGTATTCTGCCTTCTGTTTTCAAGCATTCGGCCGGCAAGGAGAAATAAAAGATGGGAAAATATTCGAGGGTCATGCCCCTTCGATATCGTCCGGCGTCGCTATAAAACCGCCTCAGTCAGGGGTGGCCGGATTCCGTCGGAATACGCAGTATGCCTGACAAACCACTCCTTGATGGCCGCTGTGGCTCTGTATTGGCCGAAAATCGGAGGCTCCTATCGTGCCAGCAGCGCGTTCACGCGGCGGACGAAGCCGGCCGGATCCTCGGGCAATGCGCCCTCGGCCAGCACCGCCTGATCGAACAAGACCCGCGCCAGATCCGCGATCTTTTCCTTTGCGCGCATGTGCGCCAGGCGCTTGATCAGCACATGCTCGGGATTGATTTCCAGAATCGGCCTGTGCTCGGGGGCGCTCCTGCCCAGTTGTTTGAGAATGCGTTCCATGTTGTTGGAGATGTCGAAGACATCGGAGACCAGGCAGGCCGGTGATTCGGTGAGCCGGCGGGTGACGCGCACGTCCTTGACGCGCTCGCCCAACACCTCCTTCAGACGCTCGATGGCCGGCCGGACCTCCTTTTCGGCTTCCTCGCGTGCCTTGCGTTCGCTCGCCTTTTCCTCCTCGCTGCCGATGTCCGAAAGATCGATCTCGCCCTTGGCGACGGATGTAAGCGGCTTGCCGTCGAATTCGGTCAGGTGCCCCACCAACCATTCGTCGATGCGGTCGTGCATCAGCAGCACTTCCACGCCCTTCTTGCGGAACATTTCCAGATGCGGGCTGTTCTTCGCCGCCGCCAGCGTTTCGGCGGTGATGTAGTAGATGGCCTTCTGGCCTTCCTTCATGCGCGAAACGTAATCGGCAAGCGATACGCTCTCCTCGTCGGACTCCGTGGAAGAGAAGCGCAGCAGCGCGGCGAGTTTTTCGCGGTGATCGGGATCCTCGATCACGCCTTCCTTCAGGCAGTTGCCGAATCCCTTCCAGAACGTGGCGTAGTCCTCCGGCCGCTTTTCGGCGAGGTCGGAGAGCCAGGAGAGGATGCGCTTGGTCGCCCCCTTCTTCATCACCTGCATGGCCGGGCTCTCCTGCAACATCTCGCGCGAGATGTTCAGGGGCAGGTCACTTGAGTCCATCACGCCGCGCAAGAAACGCAACCAGCGCGGCAGCAGCTTCTCATCCGCGTCCATGATGTACACGCGCCGCACATAGAGCTTGACTCCGTAGCGTGCGTCGGGATGCCACAGGTCGAAGGGGGGCTCCTTCGGCAGGTAGAACAGGAGGGTGTATTCGTATTTGCCTTCCAGGTGCTGGTGCATCCAGTCCAGCGGTTCGGTCAGGTCGTGGCTCAGGTGCTCGTAGAAGTTGCGGTAATCCTCGTCCGAGAGTTCGGACTTCGGCTTCGTCCACAGCGCCGAGGCCTGGTTGACCGTTTCCACGCCGCTGCCGTCCGGTTTCTTCATGCGGATGGGGAAGGGGATGTGATCGGCGTATTTGTGGATGATGGAGCGCAGCCGCCAGACGTCGAGAAATTCATCGGCGTCCTTGCGCAGATGCAAAACGATCTCCGTACCTCGCCCGGACTTCGTCACCGTCTCGATCGTATACTCGCCGTCGCCGCGCGACTCCCAGCGTACACCGTGCTCCTTGGTGAGCCCGGCCCGCCGCGTGGTCAGCGTGACGCGGTCGGCCACCAGGAAGGCCGAATAGAAGCCCACGCCGAACTGGCCGATCAGATGCGCGTCCTTCTCCTTGTCGCCGGTCCGTTGGTCAACGAACTCCCGCGTTCCCGCTTTGTCGATGGTGCCGATGTGCTCGATGACCTCGTCCCGGGTCATGCCGATGCCGTTGTCGCGCACGGTGATGGTTCGCGCCTCCTTGTCCCCGTCGATGACGACGTGCTGGTCGGCATCGCCCTCGGCATGGCTGTAATCGGTCACGTCCTCCAACCGCATCCGGTCCGCCGCACGCACGGCCTTAGCGATCAGTCCGCATAGCCAGCGACTAC
>CAZHOU010000019.1:0-16817 GCA_964534165.1 uncultured Zetaproteobacteria bacterium | reverse complement strand
GTACATGGTCGGAGCCTGGACGCATCAGGCCAGGAGGACGGCGAACATCACGGCCAACATGATCACCGTCACGGCTCCGAGATAGACCAGTTCCCTGGTGCTGTGTCCGTCCAGAACATGCCTGAAATCGACCGTTGTGTCTTTCATCGCCGTGCTCCTTGGCTATCCATCGTCGGCGATTTTGGAAGCTATGATCTCTCCGGTCCGTGATACGAATCACAATTCAGATCCCGTGCGCATTTCAGGATTCTCCTGCAGCTTTCGGGGCTTGAGCCGGAAATCCGAGCAGCGGGGAAGCACGGAAGGTCCGGCCGGGCAGAAAGGAATGCATGTCCAGAAGCGGCTCTTTCCCCGTGATCCAGTCGCTCATGATTTCGGCGGTGATCGGCGCCAGCGCCACACCGTTGCGATAATGACCGCTGGCCACCCAAAGCCCGGGGTGCTCCTCGACCGGTCCAAGAATCGGCAGCCCGTCGGGTGTTCCGGGACGGAATCCCATCCACATGCGTTCGATGTGCTCGCCGGCCAGGGCTGGCGTCATTTTCAGAAGTGCGCTCAAGAGTGCATGCACGGCCGCCGCCGTGGTCCCGCGCTTGAAGCCCACGTCTTCCATACTGGCGCCCAGAAGAATGCGTCCGTCCAGCCGCGGCACGAGATAGGCGCGATCGTGTTTGAGGATATGTCGCAGACGCCTCGGCTTGCTTTTAAGCAAGACAATCTGCCCCTTCACCGGTTTGATCGGGAGCTGCACACCGAAGCGCTTCCCAAGCTCTCCGCTCCAGCTCCCGGCTGCGAGCAGCACCGCATCGGCGGCGATCGTCTCCCCGTTGTCCAGGCGCACACCGACGACGCGCCCATGATCCTCCAGCATGGCCGTCACTTCGATGCCTTCGCGCATGGCGATGCCTTCCATTTCGAGAAGCCTGCGCAGGGCCTTGAGAAGTCGGGGATTCCGTACCTGTGCCACCTCCCTCCACGCCAGGGCACCGCGGATGTCCGCGGCCAGCACCGGCTCGGCTTCCCGAGCCTGGTGGGCATCCAGCGTCTCCACATGCCAGCCAAAGCGTTCCGACCAGGACAGGGCTGCCCGCGTCAGCTCCTCCGGATCGTCGGCAAAAAGCGGCATCAGCAAGCCGCAACGGCGCCATTGCGGCGAGATCCCGGTGCGCTGCAACAACTCCTCTTGGAGAGCGGGATAGAGGGCTAGGCTCGCTTCGATCAGGCGGGTGAAGGCGTCGGGATACATCCACGGCTGAATGGGCCAGAGGATGCCGGCGCCGGCCCAGGAGGCCTGCCTGCCAATGCGCCCACGTTCCACGACGACGGCCTCCACGCCACGTTGCTTGAGGCGCCAGGCGGTGAGGCATCCGATCATGCCGCCGCCGATGATCACAACCCTGGAGACATGCCGCGGCATCAAGGCTCCTTTCCCGTGTCCCTGCATCCGCGCTTGCCGCCTTCCCCGCCTTGCGCCTAGCATACTCGCATGTCAACCCAAGGCGCGGCGGGCCAGCCGCTCACGATTGCAGCAGCCTACCAGCACTGCATGCAACTGGCACGACGCCACTACGAGAATTTTCCCACGGCTTCCCTGTTGATCCGGCGGCGGCTGCGGCCTGCGGTGGCCGCCATCTATGCCTTCGCCCGCTGCGCCGATGACATGGCCGATGAGGGAACGGCATCGCCGGAGAAGCGTTTGAAACAACTGCATGCCTGGGAGACCTTGCTCGAACGTTGCACGCGGGAGAATCTGGACAACCCGGTGTTCCTGGCCCTCGGGGATGCCATCCGGCGCTTTGATCTGCCGGTTTCCTGCCTGCACGATCTTCTCACGGCTTTTCGCATGGATGTCAGCGTGCATGCGTACGCGAGCGAGGAGGAACTTCTCTTCTACTGCCGCCACTCCGCCAATCCCGTGGGGCGGTTGCTTCTGGCTTTGCACGGCGTTTCCCATCCGCGGGCCCTGCAGGCCTCGGATGCTGTCTGCACGGCCCTGCAGCTGGCGAACTTCTGGCAGGATCTGAGCCGGGATCTGCCCCGGGGTCGTTGTTATCTGCCCGAGAGCTGGCTGCATGAAGCGGGATTGAGCAGCGCGATGCTGTTGCGTTGGAAAGGCGGTGAGGATCTTGCGACCCGGATGCGGCCGGCCTTGCGGCGAGCCGTCCTTTATACCGAGCATCTCTTCGCCCAAGGGCGGGCGTTGCTTCCTTATCTCCCCTTCCGCTTGAAGCTTCAGGTTGCCGCCACGATCCACGGCGGCCGCCGCGTCCTGCGTGCGGTCGCCGCAGACGATCCGCTTCGCCACCGACCCGTGCTCGGTAAGAAGACGTGGCTTGCGCTCGCACCGGCGATACTCGTCGATGCCTGCATCCCGTCCCGGCGGGCACGACTGGAAAAGGCATGACACCGGCACAGTACTGCGAGGAAAAGACCCGCGGGGCAGGCTCCTCCTTTTTTTATGCCTTTCTGTTTCTGCCTCCGGAGCAGCGTCGGGCCATGATGGCTCTGTATGCGTTCTGCCGCGAAGTGGACGATATCGCCGACGATGTTCACGAACAAAGCGTGGCCTTGCAGAAATTGCATTTCTGGCATGAGGAAATCGGTCGCGCCTTCGCCGGCCGCCCGCAACACCCGGTGGCCAGGGAGCTGGAATGGGCCGGGCACCGCTACAATTTGCCGCAGGAGTTGTTTGCGGAGATTCTGGAAGGCATGCGCATGGATATCGAGCACCGCCCCATCCTCGATCCGGCCGATTTGTCGCAGTATTGCTACCGTGTGGCAGGTACCGTGGGTCTACTCAGCATCGAGGTCTTCGGCCACCGTACACCGCAGGCAAGGGACTTCGCCATCACGCTGGGCGAGGCGCTGCAATTGACCAACATTCTGCGCGATCTGCGGGAGGACGCCGGGCGCGGTCGCATCTACATCCCGGAGCGGGAGCGCATTCGCTTTGACGTGGCCGATCAGGACTTGCTCATCGGGCGAATGACGCCGGCCGTAAGTCGCCTGCTCGGCCATTATCTGGACAAGACCGCGGCTTGTTATGCCAGGGCGCTGTCGCTGCTGCCCCGGGAGGACAGGGAGTCCCTGCGTCCGTCGCTGCTGATGGGCGCCATCTATTACGCCCATTTCAAGCGCTTGCAGCAAAAACGCGATGAACTGTGGATGCATCCCCCCACGATGTCGCCGCTGCGGAAGATGTGGATCGCCTGGCGCATGTGGCGATACGAAAAAAAGGCGCTCGAAAAAAACCGACCCCCGAGCTTCGAGGTTTGACCCCTCCATCCCACAAAGGCGCGGACGATCGATGCGCGTAGCCGTGATCGGGGGCGGGTTGTGCGGTTTGACGTGTGCCATCCGCCTCGGAGAGAAGGGAGTGGATGTGGACCTGTTCGAGTCCGCACCGAGCTGCGGTGGTCGCACCCGTTCCTTCTTCGAGACCGCCATCGGGGAATGGGTGGACAACGGCCCTCACCTTCTACTCGGGGCCTACCGCCACACCCGGCGGCTGCTGCAACAGGCGGGAGCCGAAGCCTACGTTCGCTGGCAAACGTCGCTGTCCCTGCCTTTGTGGCAGCGCGAGCGCGGTCTTTTCCGACTGTCGCCCTCCCCCCGCTTGCCGCTGGCTCTTGCCCTGCCCTGGGCTTGCGGCCGGCTCCCGGGACACGGTTGGGCGAGCATGTCTGCGGTCTTGCGCCTGGGAGCGGCCCGGAGCGAGGGGATCGAATCCGGAATGAGCGTGGCCCAATGGCTGCAGCGCATGCGCATCCCGGAAGAACTGGTGCGCGACCTGTTGGCACCGCTGACATTGGCTGCCATGAACGAGACTTTGGATCACGCCAACGCCCGCAGTTTTGCGCGTGTGCTTCAGGATGCCTTCGCCGATCATGATTCGGCCCGTTTGGGGTGGTTTACACGCCCCCTGTGTCAGGCCCTGATCGAACCCCTCGTGCAGTTGGCCTCCCGTCACGGCGTCTGCATCCACACGAAGAGCGGCATCAAGCGCCTGCGGCGGCGGTGGGACAGGCTCGTGCTCGCAACCCACGCGGGAGAAGAATCCTTCAACGCCGCGGTACTGGCCCTTCCCGCACACGGTCGCAACCGCCTGCTGGGACAACCTGCGCCCATCCGCACGCAAGCCATCACCAATGTGCATCTTTGGTTGCGGAGGGCGGAGCCTCTGCCGGCGCCGCTGATCGGCAGCATCGGCATGCGCGGGCAATGGTACTTCGACATCAGCCAACAAATGCAATCCGGGGACTCCACGCGCCATATCTGCGTCGTCATCAGTGCCAGCGGTGTTCGAGGGGTCGAGCGCCGGCGATTGCTAACGGAAATCCGCCGAGAACTCGAGGAACTGATGCCGGCGGCCCCGGGTCTCGAACTCCTGCACCATCGCATCGTGTGCGAGCGCCATGCCACGACCTCGGTCTCCGCCCGCATCCGGAAACCGGAACTCCCTCCCAACCTGATCGATGCCGTCGAGGCACCGGCGGCCGGGGATCTGCCGGCCACCATCGAGGCCGCCGTTCGACGGGGAGATGAGGCGGCATCGTTGTGCCTGAAGCGGCTGGGGGCTTGAACCGTAGAATTCAAGAATCTCGGGTGGCGAACGACGGGACTCAAGCGATGCGCAACCATCTCCCCTCCCCCTACCTAGCCCTCGGCCCTTTGGATTATCCACGCCGGCGATTGGCCCACCAGCCACTGTGCACCTGGATGGCCGTATTGACGATGAATGCTTACATGGACATCCAATAATTTGTTTTTGTTGATATTTTCCTGATGTCTATTTTTTGGGCATCGAGCACAACGGGAACCCAAGTGATTCAGTGCAAGGCACGGAACCCGATTGATCCACAAGGTTATCCACAGGAACTGTGGAAAGGCGTGCTAAATGCTTTTACCAGCAAGAGTTACGCTTGCGACTGGCGGTCGGAGGGAGTGCAAACCCGCTTGCATGTCCGTGGAAGCATGCGTTATGGTCACCGCATGTCGACGTCTGAATCGCGTCAGGATTCCCTTCTCGACCGCCTGATCATGGAAGCCGATCGTGCCCTCGCCCATATCTTCTGTGAACAACCGTCGAGCAGAGCCTATGCAGCCGAAAAAGCGGGGCCGGAATCCACCCCTCTCTTGCGCCGGGAAAGAGAACGGAGCGCCGCGCTGATGCGTGTCAACCACGCCGGCGAGGTCTCGGCGCAGGCGCTTTACCAGGGTCAGGCGTTGACGGCCCGCGATCCGTCCCTGCGCCGTCGTCTCAAGCAGGCCTCGATGGAGGAAAGCGATCACCTGAACTGGTGCCGGCGACGACTGCGTGAATTGGACGCTCACACCTCCCGCCTGGATCCCTTGTGGTACCTGGGGGCGCTGGCCATCGGCATGGCCGCCGGTGTCGCCGGCGACCGCTGGAATCTCGGTTTCCTGGCCGAGACCGAGTACCAGGTGGTGCGCCATCTGGAATCGCATCTGCAACGCCTGCCGGCGAAGGACCGGCGCAGCCGCGCCATCGTCGAGCAGATGCGTGAGGATGAACTCGGACATGCGCGCCTGGCCGAGGCGCTCGGCGCCGCCGAGCTGCCGCCGGCCGTGAAATCCCTGATGCGCATTGCCTCCTCCGTGATGACCACAATCTCGGAACGGATCTGATCCGAATGTGCCAGTTGCTGGGCATGAACTGCAATACGCCCACCGACATCCTGTTCTCCTTCGCCGGTTTCCGCGCCCGTGGCGGCATCACCGATGAGCACTGCGATGGCTGGGGGATCGGATTTTTTGAAGATCGCGGTTGTCGGCTCTTTCTCGACACCAAGGCGGCGGCGAAATCGCCCATCGCCGCCCTGGTGCAACGCTACCCCATTCGCTCGATGAACATCATCGCCCATATCCGCAAAGCCACCCAGGGGAAGGTTCGATTACGCAACACGCATCCGTTCCTGCGCGAATTATGGGGACGGTACTGGCTGTTCGCACACAATGGCGATCTAAGGATGCTCTGAACAAGTCTCATATGGCCGCGACAGCGGCTATGCGGGATGGGATGCAAGGCGCAAGGCGCCATGCATGGTCGTTCCATGGATAAGCCTTGCAACGCAGCAGACCGCCCGCAGAGCCTTGTCCCGTAAGGGTTGCGCTGCAATCGGGCGCTCACTGCGTCAGACGACTTGGCATCGTAGCTACAGCTACGACCTGCGTCGCCTTCCTTGCGATCATCCCGATTTGAGCAGCAACGCGGCTCATGGAGGACTTATTCAGAGCATCCCTAAAACGGGTGCCCGAGCATCCGGGCTGCCATCGGCCCGTGGGCGACACCGACAGCGAGCGCGCCTTCTGTTTTCTTCTCAACGCCCTGCGGGAGCGCTTTCCGGCCCCGCCGTCTCCACAGCGGCTGTATGCGGGCCTGCGGGAACTCAGTGCCTTCCTGGCTCGGTGCGGCACCTATGAACTACCTGCTCTCCGATGGCACGTCCATGTTTGCCCACGCCGCCACGCATTTGAGTTATGTCGTGCGCCGGGCTCCCTTCGGGGCCGCGCACCTGATCGACCAGGATGTGATGGTCGACTTCCATGAGCTGACCACGCCGCGCGACGTGGTGGCCGTCATCGCCACCCTGCCGCTGACCGACAACGAGGTGTGGACACCGATACGGCCCGGAGAACTGCGGATGTTCCGGCACGGGGATGTGCAGCCAACGACGGGATGATGAGCCTCTTACCGCTGCAGGCGGTAAACAGCGATGCCCCCGAGTTTGGGTTGCAGCAGGTAATCGCCGACGACGGCGCCGATGTTCCAGCCGAACAGTTCGTAGCCCGGGTGATAAACCAGCGGTTGCGACTCCAACCTGCGGCCGATGACATGCCGCAACGCCCATGTCCGGTCATCGAGGCGCAGCGTCCGATGCAATCTCCCCGAGGCCACGGCCCTCTTGTACATCGCCCGGCTCCAACCTTCCGGCATCAACGCCAGATAGGGAGAAAATTCCCACCACCGTAGTTGCGGGTGCAGCGGCCGCTGCAGGTCGTAGATTCGCACCCCTCCCCAGTAATCGCTGACAAAAAGAAGGTCGCCGCTGCGCACCATATCGTTCAACATGTCACCCTGGTGCAGCAGCCTTTCGTCGAACCAGTCCTCTTGAAAGGCCGGGGGCGTCAGCGGTGTCCGACCCACCCTGTGCATGCGTTGCGGCCGCGAGACGTCCAGTATCGCGATGCGCGGTCGGTCCAGGGCCTCGCTGCCCTGAAGGATGTACAGGGCGTCGCCGTTGAGGACGGCCCGCTGACCGGCGCCCTGCCATTGGTAATGGGCTTCGCGCCCGATGCCCGCCTCCCGGTACTTGCCGAGCAGGCGCATGTGGACCGGATCGTGGATATCGATGGCCACGACGACATCGTTGGCGACGGCGAACATGCGCCCTCCCCCCGCCGCCGCAGCCCCGTAATCCGCAATCAAATCCGGCGGCAGGAGCAACATTCCCCGCAGCTGCGGGTGCAACGGATTCCCGATGTTCCAGGCACTCAGGAGCACGCGCCCTTGATCCGTTTGCAGCCATTGAAACATTCTCACGCCGCGTCTGAGGGGCGGCATCAGGGGATTGCCGGGCAGTCTCCAGGAACCCACTTCGAGCGGATGACTCGGATCGTGGATGTCCACGATGCGGCGTATTTTGCCCTTGCCGTAGTAGAAATAGCGACCGTAGAGGGCCACGGCGTAATCATCGAAGCGTCCGGGACGGTAATAGCCGCGAAGGCGGATGTGTAGTGGATCGGAGATGTCGAGGATCGCCACCGTGCCGCCCCATTCCAGATTGGCCAGGGCCACGGGACCGTCGGCGAGCAGTTGCTGGATTTCGCCGGCACTCATGAAAAGCGCCTGCGGCTGCGGTTGTTCCGGGTGGGTGAGATCGAAGCGCCATACGCCATAAAACTTGTCCGTGACATAGGCGGCGTGCTCGTCGATCACCATGCGTTGCAGGTTGGTGCGCGGCCACTGCAAGTGGCGCACATGCACCAGGCGGTCGCCGCGGCGATGCAGCACATGCATGCCATGATCGGGCCCCGCCCATCCCTTACCCGATTCCACGACATAGCACCAGTCGCCCTTGGCGGCCACGGCCGCCGCCTGCGGCATGTCGACGTTCCCGCTCGCGGCCAGCCGTTTCGGGCTGGCCGGGTGGCTCAGATCCACCAGTTCGACGCCACCGCCCTCCACAAGCAACCACAGCCGGCTTTGCTCCACACTCAGGTCCAGGATCGTGCCCGCTGCCCGGTAGCTGGCGATCCGCCGCGGCATTCGAGGGTTGCCGAGGGCGTAGATGTCGACAACCGCCCCATGCCGGAGCAGACCAAGGGCGTCCACGATGCGATCGAACAGCGGCATGTCACCAACCCGTTGGGCCCGGACGTGTCGTGCATCGGTGACATCCAGAAGGTACAATCCGGGCACCGGTGCCGCCGGCCGCGGCGGCCAATCCTTCCAGCCGCCTTCGGCCGTGACGTGAATATACAGATAGTGGCGGCCGCGAAGCGCCATCCCCAGCACTCTCGTGCCGTGGTTCGCCGGTGGCGGCAGGCGGAAGCGCCCGAGCCGCCTCAAGCGCTCATTGTCTGCGATCTCAAAGATGCTGATGCCGTAGTAGCTTGCCAGGGCATAGATGCGGTTGCCGAGCACGACGGCATTGCGGCCGTAGTTGCCGACATCGAAGGCCTGGATGAGGCGCGGGGAATGCGGCCGCCGCCAGTCGATGGATTGCAGGCCGACCTCGGATTCGCCGTTGCTGAGGAAGACTTGTCCGCCCCTGACCAGCACCTGCTGCGGCCATCCATGCGGCAGCGGCACGAATGCCACCCGCGTCGCCTCCACCCCGCCGCAGACCGCCGCCACCGGCAACAGCACCGACAGGGCGAAGGCGGCGGCACGGCCACCTCGGAATGCAGACCTCCCGCGAGCACGCATACGTCCAATGTAGGCGTTACTCCAAGCCACGGTCAAGACGTATGTCGGGCCATGACGCGCACCCCGGAGTCATGTTAGAATTGCGACAAAATTCATCCGAGGTTTGATCAATCGATGTCCGGACATTCGAAATGGGCAACCATCAAGCACAAGAAAGCGGCCGCGGACGCCAAGCGCGGTCAGATCTTCACACGCTACATTCGTGAGATCACGGTCGCCGCGCGCCTGGGAGGTCCCGACCCCGATGCCAATCCGCGACTGCGCGCGGCGATCACCGCCGCCCGCAGCGTCAACATGCCGAAGAGCAACATCGATCGCGCCATCGAACGCGGCGCCGGCGGTGGGGAAGGAGCAAACATCGAGGAGGTACGCTACGAAGGCTACGGCCAGGGCGGCGTGGCCATCCTGGTCGATTGCATGACCGACAACCGCAACCGCACCGTGGCCGACGTGCGTTCCGCTTTCAGCAAGGGCGGCGGCAACCTGGGTGAGTCGGGATGCGTCTCCTGGATGTTTCATCAGAAGGGGTTGTTTGTGTTTGAACGCGACGAGACCGACGAAGAGACGCTGATGGAGGCGGCACTGGAAGCCGGCGCCGAGGACGTCGTGGACAAGGCGGAGGAAGGCTGCTATCAAGTGACATGCGATCCCGCCGATTTCGCGCGTGTGCAGGAGGCCCTGGAAGCCGCCGGCCTCAAGCCGCAGGTGGCCGAGATTTCCTGGATTCCCGAAAACACCATCCATGTGCAGGGGGAGACGGCCGAGAAACTGTTGCGGCTCATCGAGCGCCTCGAGGATCTCGATGACGTGCAGAATGTCTACGCCAATTATGACATCGACGATGTGGAACTGGAGCGCCTGAGCAACTCGTGAATGGAAGACGGACGAACTGATGCGCATACTCGGGGTGGATCCCGGATCCCGGCGGACAGGCTATGGTCTGCTTGAATCGGATGGCGGTCGCCTTGCGTACCGGGCGCACGGGGTGATCGCCACCGCCGGCGGCTCCTTCGTGGAACGCATCGCCTGCCTCTTTTCGGGTCTTCGTGACGTCATCCGCCGGCACCATCCCGATTCGGTGGCCATGGAGGACGTTTTCATGGCACGCAATGCCGCCTCGGCCTTGAAACTCGGCCAGGCCCGGGGGGCGCTGATCGCGGCCTGCAGCCAGGAGGGACTTGGGGTCACCCCCTACAGCCCCACGGTCGTCAAACAGGCCCTCACGGGTTTCGGTCGCGCCGGCAAAGGGCAGATCCAACACATGGTGGGCCTGCTGCTTGCACCGCCGTCACCGCTTGAGGAGGATGCCGCCGATGCACTGGCCGTCGCCATCTGCCATGCCAACCACATGCAGACACGGGCCTCCAGCCGGGGGCGGCTGCGGCGATGATCGGCTGGCTCAAGGGCCGTGTGCGCGGCATCAACCCCACCGGTTCCGTTCTGGTGGATGTCGGCGGTGTCGGCTACGAGGTTTTCATCAGCCTGCAGACCTTGTGCAAGTTGAAGGCGGAGGAGGAAATCGAACTCTACATTCATACCCACGTCCGCGAGGACCAGATTACCTTGTTCGGCTTTGCCGACGCCCGCGAGCGCGGCGTTTTTCGCAAACTGACCGGGGTGTCCGGCATTGGCGCACGCATGGGCATGAACCTACTTTCCGGTATGAGTGTGGAGGAATTGATGCGAGCCATTGAGGATTCCGATGCCGCCGCCATTGCCCGCACGCCGGGCATCGGCAGGAAGACGGCGCAACGGCTGATTCTGGAGTTGCGGGGCAAGATCGCACCCCGCGAGGAAGCCGTCACGCTCACCTCCGTCGTCGGCGATGTGCGCTCGGCTCTGGCGAATCTCGGTTACAGGCAGGGACAGATCGATGCCGCCCTCGAGGGCGTGGATTCAAACGCCGACTTTGAAACCCTGTTCAAGGCCGCCATGAAGGCCCTGGCCTGACACGCATGGTTCATCCGGACGAAGCGGGCGCGGGCATGGACGCGGACGAACGCTTGCTGACATCCGCGGCCCGGCGTGAGGATGGCTGGGATGCCGCCCTCAGGCCGACCCGCCTGACCGAATACATCGGACAGGAAAAGATCCGCAGCAACCTGGCGGTGTTCATCGCCGCCGCGAAGAATCGTGGCGAGGCGCTGGACCATGTGCTGCTCTACGGCCCGCCCGGACTGGGGAAGACCACTCTGGCCCATATCGTGGCCCGAGAAATGGGGGTCAACATCCGCGCCACCTCCGGGCCGGTGATCGAGCGAGCCGGGGATCTGGCCGCCATGTTGACCAACCTGGAAGAGAGGGACGTGCTGTTCATCGATGAAATCCATCGTCTCAATCCGCAGGTGGAGGAGATCCTCTATCCGGCCATGGAAGACTTCCAGCTGGATATCATGATCGGCCAGGGTCCGGCGGCGAGATCGATCAAGATGGATCTTCCACGCTTCACGCTGATCGGCGCCACGACGCGCACCGGCCTGTTGACGACGCCGCTGCGAGGACGATTCGGCGTTGTCCTGCGCCTGGAATTCTATCGCCACGAGGAACTGGCCGAGATCGTGACCCGCTCTGCGCGCCTGCTCAACATCGCCGTCGATGATGGTGGGGCCTTGGAAATCGCCCGCCGTTCCCGGGGAACGCCTCGCATCGCCAACCGCCTGCTGCGGCGGGTCCGCGACTTCGCCGAGGTTGAACACGATGCCGTGGTGACGCAAAAGGTGGCGCAGGAAGCCCTGACGCGTCTGGAGATCGATGAGTTGGGGCTGGATTCCATGGACCGCAAGCTGCTGCTCACCCTGATCGACAAGTTCACCGGCGGTCCGGCAGGCCTGGACACGCTGGCCGCCTCCATTTCCGAGGAGAAGGAAACCATCGAGGAAGTTCTCGAGCCCTTTCTTTTGCAGGAGGGATTAATCTGCCGTACGCCACGGGGACGAGTGGCCACGCCGCTCGCCTACAGTCATCTTGAACGCGAACTCCCCGGCACCGGCAGGCAGGAGCCTTTGCTGTGAGCGCATTCATTCATACCTTTCCGGTTCGTGTCTATTACGAGGACACCGACCACGGCGGAGTCGTGTATCACGCCAATTACCTCAAATTCATGGAGCGCGGGCGTACCGAATTCCTGCGCGACACCGGTATCGAACTGAATGTGCTGGAGGCGGATGCGGGAATCCGGTTTGCGGTGAGCGAGATCCATCTGCACTACCTGCACCCGGCCCGCTTCAACGATCTGTTGCATGTGGACAGCACGCTGATCTGGATCAAGGGCGCGCGGTTGGCTTTCCACCAGAGCATCCGCAGGCAACGCACCATCCTCGTCGAGGGCGAGATCAGGCTCGCCTGTATCCGTCCCAACCGCCGCCCGTGCCGGATCCCCGAAGAGATCGTGCGCATCCTGAAACCAAAATTGGCCGCGGAGCCGCCGTCGGGAGTGAAACAATGAATGCAAATCTGTCGGTGTGGTCTCTGGTTCTGCACGCCAGTCCGGTCGTTCAGGCCGTTCTGGTGCTGCTGATTGTGTTGTCCTTGATGTCCTGGGCCGTGATCTTCAACAAATGGCGCTTCTATCGCCGCAGCCGTCGCAAATCGGATGAGTTCGCGTCCGCCTTCTGGAGCGGCAAGGACATGGATTCGGTGCTGGCGGCGATTCCGCAGCGCTATCCGGACAGCCCCCTGCCCAACATCTTCCAGGCGGGCTATCGGGAATTCCTGCGCCATCGGCGTCAAGGGCCGAAGACGCAATCCGCAGGCAGCGTCATCGCCAGCAGCGGCCTGGACGGCATCCGCCGCGCCCTCGATGCGGCCCTGTCGCGGGAACTGGAACGCTTGAGCAGGCATCTGGCTTTTCTGGCCACCGTCGGCTCCACATCGCCGTTCATCGGCCTGTTCGGCACGGTTTGGGGGATCATGAACGCCTTCCAGAACATCGCCCTGACGCGCAACACCTCGCTCGCGGCCGTGGCTCCGGGCATTGCCGAGGCCCTGGTGGCCACCGCCTTCGGTCTCGTGGCCGCCATTCCCGCCGTGGTCGCCTACAACAAGTTTACCGCCGACTTGAAACGGATGGCGGCCAACATGGAGCAATGCTCCTCCGAGTTCCTGAACATCATCTCACGGTACAGCAAGGATTGATCGCATATGTGGGCCGGCAGCAGTAAATGGGACAAGGACACCGAACCGATGGGGGAAATCAATGTCACGCCCCTGGTCGATGTCATGCTGGTGCTCCTGATCATCTTCATGGTCACGGCGCCGCTCTTGACGCAAGGGGTCAACGTCACCCTGCCCAAGGCTTCCTCCCCCCCCATGCAGCAGAATATCGAGCCCCTGGTGGTGAGCGTGCGCAAGGACGGGGGCATCTTTCTGCAGCGACATCGCATCCAGCTGCGGCAACTGGCGCCGCGCATCAAGGCCATGCGCAAGGAAAAGCCGGGCCTGCCGGTTTTCATCCGCGGCGATGCAAAAGCCCCTTATGAACTCATCGCCCGCGTCATGAGCCGTCTGGCGTCTGCGGGTATCCAGAAGGTGGGTCTTGTCACAGAGCCTCGCCGCTGACAACCACGCCTCCCTGACGGCCCTGGATTTCGCCGCCGCGGTGGTGCTGCATCTCTTCGTCTTCGCCTTCATCGCCGCCGTCGGAATGCGCCCGTTCTGGCGCGAATTCCATCCCGCGGCTGTCGAGGTGCGTCTCATCAGCCCCGAACAATTGCAACGACTGCAACATCCACCGGCCGGAAAGACGGTGCGGGCGAAGCCCAGGGTGCGGGCAAAACCGCAACCCAGGCCCAAGGCACGCCGCAAACCAAAAGCCCACCCACAACCGCGGCTTCACAGGCGAACGCGGCGCCGGAATTTCAATCCCTTCAAGCCGTTGGAATCCAGAACGGACCGACTGGCCGCAAAGGGGGATACGAGCGTGGCCACCCAAGCCCCTGTGGTGCGCGAACTCTTCGAAGGGCAATTGAGTCACCAGGAACTCAATCGCTACATTGCCCTGATCCAAGGGGCGGTGCAGCGGCATTGGAAGGCCCCGTTCATCGGTGGAGAGGTGCATCTCCCGCTTGTCGAAATGGTTCTGAACCCCGACGGCAGTGTCCGATCGGTGCGTATCCTCGAATCCTCCGGCAATGCGGCCCTCGACGCATCGTTGATTCGCGCCATCAAGGCCGCGGCGCCCTTCCCGGTGCCGCGCCGCCAGTTCGAGGTGTTCCGTGTCAACCGCATCCGCTTCCATCCGTTGCGGTGAGCCGCGATGATCCGATTCATCTCACGCTCCATGCCCTGGAATTCACGCCGGAATTTCTCTCGGGAAAGAAACGGAGGTTCCTGAATTGATCGTCCACGAGCGAGGAATGACGGCTGAAGAGCAGCGCCCCACACCGGTGTACATCGACACCCCTGAGGCTTTGCGTCGTGCCTGCCAACGTCTGGCACAATGCAAGGTGCTCTGCGTCGACACGGAATTTCATCGTGAGAACACCTATTATCCCCGTTTTGCGCTGTTGCAGATCGCCTCCGGAAGCGACTGTTTCCTCATCGATCCCCTGGTGCTCGCGGATCTGTCACCGCTGTGGAAACTGATGCACAATCCAGGCATTCTCAAGGTCTTCCACGCCGCCAGGCAGGATGCCGAAATCATCCTCAAGGAAAGCGGCGGGTTGCCCCTGCCGTTGTTCGACACCCAGGTGGCCGCCGCCCTGCTCGGTTACGGTCAGCAGGTTGGCTTCGGCAACCTCGTTCGCCGTCTGTTGGGTAAAACCCTGCCGAAGGCGGAATCCTTCACAGACTGGCTGGCGCGGCCCTTGCGGCCGGAACAACTCCGTTATGCCGCCGATGATGTGATCTATCTGATGCCCGTCTATCGGCGCCTGAAGGAACGTCTCGAGGAGAGCGGACGCCTCGCCTGGTTGCAGGAGGAACTGGCCTTTCTGTGCGAAGAAAAAAATTACGTCCTCGATCCACGCGAGGCCTTCTGGCGCGTCAAGGGGGCCAACAAGCTCAAGGCCGAACACCTTGCGGTGTTGCGCGAGCTGGCGGCATGGCGCGAACTGCAGGCGCAGAAGCGGGATATCCCCCGCCGCCGGCTGGTGTCCGATGAATGCCTGCTGGCCATCGCCCGCAAGACCCGACTTTCCTGCGAGCAGCTCGGTCGTATCCGCGGTCTCAGCAGCGGCACGGCGCAACGTTTCGGCAGGGATATTCTTGCCGCCTGGGAGCGGGGTCGTCGCTGCCCGGAAGCCCTGCGCCCGCACCCCAAGCCACCCCCCCGTCACAGCATCGGCACCGATATGCGCATGGAATTGCTCGCCGCTCTCGTGCGCCTGCGTGCGGAGGAGAACCGGATTGCCGCCAACATCCTGGCCAGCAGGCAGGATATCGCGGCCCTGGCCTCATGGGCGAATCACGGACCGGGGAATGAAGATCCCCCGGACAACCCCTGCCTGCGAGGCTGGCGGCGCAGGTTGATCGGCGACGACATCCTGCGCATGCTGAACGGGGAACTCTGCCTGCGCCTGGACGCCGAGACCAAACTCCCCGTTATCGAGACCCCAAAATGAAGCTCGCGTTCAGCATCGATGCCGTGGATGCATCGGGAGCGGAGGCCTGGCGTCTGCGTGCGGACGGGGAAAGCTGGCGCCGCTGCGTCTTTGCCGAGGATCTCAAGGAGGGGGACGCAAGGCTGACCGACCTCGAAGAGGTTTCCGATTGGGCCGGGCGGCGCCTGCGCAGGGACCGCGCCCGAGGCCTCGTGCCGAAGGACAAACCGGGCATGTTTGATTTTCTGATGCGCGGCATCTTCGCCCATGCCGTCGTGCATCGCTTCTCCCCGCCACCCATTCCGGACAAGTCGCAGATGCTCGCCGCTCTCCGGGATGCGAAACCGGGCGTGCCGTGGCTGCTCTACCTGGATCTTGCAGGCCATTTTCGCTTGCTCGATACCTCGCGGCAGAAAATCCTCGGCAATCTTGAGATCGCCGTCCGGGGGGAGATCGCTTCCTCCCCGGCTTACGTGGGAAGCCAGGCGGTGGAAGACGACCGCCGCATGCAGGAACTCTACCGCCAGTTCCTTGGAGGCTGGCTGCAGCACCTGAAAAGCAGGCGACTGGCCGTCTTCGTGCCCGCCGTCGAGGAAACGGAATCGGAGGAAAAACTGCGCCGGGCCATCGAGCAATGGCGGTGGGAAACACCCCCCGGACCGTGATCCGGGTCACCAGCTTCAATATCAACGGCATTCGCGCCGCGGCACGCAAGGGCTTTTTCTCCTGGTTCGAAGATCAGGACATCGACATCCTCTGCCTTCAGGAATTGCGGGCGCATGCGCATCAATGGCCACCCGAGGCCTCTCCGGCCGGCTATCACCGTTCCTGTCACTTCGCCCGCCGACCCGGCTACGCCGGCACCGCCCTCTACAGTCGTCGGCGACCGCAGCGGGTGCATCTCGGCCTCTCCGGCCTGGATGGGAGCCAATGGGCGGAGATGGATGCCGAAGGCCGCTATGTTCAGGCGGATTTCGGCCGTCTTGCGGTCATCAGCGTGTATTTTCCATCCGGATCGAGTGCCCCGGAGCGGCAGGCCGTCAAATACGATTTCCTCGACCGCTTCCTGCCGTGGCTGAAGAAACTGCGCGCCGCGGGCCGGGAAATCCTGCTTTGCGGCGACATCAACATCGCGCATCGCAAGATCGATCTGAAGAACTGGCGCGGCAACCAGAAAAATTCCGGATTTCTGCCGCGGGAACGGGCCTGGATGGACCGCCTGTTCACAGAGGCGGGGTTCGTGGATGTCTACCGGCATCTCTACCCCGAACGGGAGCAGTACACCTGGTGGTCCAATCGCGGCCGCGCGCGCGAAAAGAATGTGG
>CAZHOU010000018.1:0-16900 GCA_964534165.1 uncultured Zetaproteobacteria bacterium | reverse complement strand
CCCCGTCGCCGGATGGCGGGCATGCTAGCGGAAACGGACCTCGAAAGCGACCCCGGCGATGGGAAGGATTGCGGTTGTTTTCCGTTCCGGATCCCCGTAGTAATCTACGCTCGGTTCAGAGCGGCGGCACTTGCCAGCGATCCGGCGCATGCGATAGGCTGGCCGCTGAAACGGGGAAGGACGGAGGTGACAGCGGTGCTGAAAGGCAAGATGGTGATCGGACAGTCCGGCGGCCCGACGGTCGTCATCAACCAGTCCCTGGTGGGAGCCATTCTGGCGGCGCGAAAGGTGGGGGCCATCACCGGCATTCTCGGAGCGCGTCACGGGATCGCCGGCATCATGGACGAGGATTTCGTGGATTTGACGACCCAGTCCGAGCAGCAACTGGAATTGGTGGCGAACACACCGGCGGCGGCCCTCGGCTCCGTGCGTCTGAAACCCGGCAAGGCGGAGTGCGAGCGTGTCTTCGATGTCTTCCGCCGCCACGATGTGCGCTATTTTTTCTATATCGGCGGTAACGATTCGGCCGAGACGGCGTACATCATCTCCGACATGGCCCGAGACGCCCGTTACGATTTCTGCACCGTTCATATCCCCAAGACCATCGACAACGATTTGAAGGTGACCGATCATTGCCCCGGTTATGCCTCCGCCGCCCGCTTCGTAGCCCTGGCCTTCATGGGCGACGACCGCGACAACGCCGCCTTGTCCGGTGTCAAGGTCAATGTCGTCATGGGCCGGCATGCCGGCTTTCTTACCGCTGCATCGGCGCTGGCGCGTCAGGCGGAGGGAGACGGTCCGCATCTGATCTATCTGCCCGAACGCACCTTCGAGGTCGAGCAGTTCAAGCTGGATGTGCGGCGCATGGTGAAAGAGTACGGGCGCTGTGTGGTGGCCGTCTCCGAGGGCATCACCGACAAGGACGGCCATCCGATTGTCACCACCGGTGAACGGGACTCACACGGAAACATCCAGCTCTCGGGCACCGGTGCCCTCGGCGATACATTGGCGGCGCATGTGCGGGAGGCCTTCAAGGGCGAGAAGATACGGGTACGGGCGGATACCTTCGGATACCTTCAGCGCAGTTTTCCCACCGTGGTTTCCGCCGTCGACGCCAGGGAGGCCCGAGAGGTGGGGGAGAGGGCCGTCCATCACGCGGTGAGCACGGGCGAGGACGGCTCGGTGGCGATCCGCCGCCTGTCGAACGCCCCTTACGCCAGTGAATATTTCATCACATCTCTGGCCAGCGTCGCTCACGACACAACCTCGATGGCGGATGATTTCATCGGTGTCGATGGCAACGACGTCACCGGCGCCTGGCTGGAATACGTTCGCCCGCTGGTGGGGGATCTGCCGATCATCGGCCGCCTCTGATCCGCCACCCCATCCCAACCCTGCGACCGTGAGTCTGCGGGTGCGCTCCGTTCACATCGGTAGGCCTGCGTTGACTTGATCCCCCCCGTTGGACAGGCTTGCCGCCCTTTTTGAAACCGTCGGGAGGAAGCGTTGCAAGAAAGCAAAACCTACTTGTTGAGGGTGTATCCAACGATTCCCGATGCCTTGAAACGGCTTGAGGATATCGCGGAGGATCTGTGGTTCTCCTGGAACTCGAATGCCCGTGCCCTGTTTCATCAGATCGATCCTGTGCTGTGGGTGGTTTGCGGTCACAACCCCCGCTCCTTCCTGCGCCGGGTCAGTCAACGGCGTCTGGACGAGGTCGCCGCCGACCGCGCCTTCCTGGCTCAATACCATGGCGTGTGTTCCGATTACGATTCCTACAAGAAAGAGGAATACCAGTGGTTCTCCTCGCAATTCGACGACGCCAAGAAGCATGCCATCGCTTATTTTTCGGCTGAATTCGGGCTGCACGAATCGCTGCCCATCTATTCCGGCGGTCTCGGCATCCTGGCCGGTGATCATTGCAAATCGGCAAGCGATCTCGGCCTGCCGTTCACGGCTGTGGGGCTCTTGTACCGCCAAGGATATTTCACGCAGATCATCAATGCCCAGGGTGAGCAGATCGCCGTCTATCACGACAACCGTTTCGGCGATCTCTGTCTCGAACAACGCCGAAAGGCGGATGGTTCCCCGCTGCGCGTGCAGGTCCAGCTGCCGGGCCGCACGCTCGATGTCAATGTGTGGATCGCCAAGGCGGGCCACATCCGCATGATCCTGCTCGATTCCGATGTGCCGTCCAACTCCGAGGAAGACCGTGCCATCACCTACCAGCTTTACGGTGGCGGCCTGGAGAACCGTATCCGCCAGGAGATGGTGCTGGGGATCGGTGGTATCCGCGCCCTGCGCGCCCTTGGCATCTCGCCCACGGCATGGCATGCCAACGAGGGCCATGCCGCTTTTATCATCCTGGAACGCATGCGGGAACTCGTGGAGGAGCGCAAACTCGATTGGCGGGAAGCCCTGGAAGCGGTGCGCGTGTCGACGGTGTTCACCACCCATACACCGGTGCCGGCCGGCCATGACATCTTCCCCCTGGAGATGTTCGATCATTACATGGGCCATTATGCCCGGATGCTCGGCATGACGGCGGAAGAGCTGCACCGACTCGGTCACGGTGATTTCGGCCACGGATCGGACGGCTTCAATCAGACGGCGCTGGCGATCAACGGCGCCGCCTATGTCAACGGCGTATCCAAACTGCATGGCGAAGTCTCCTCGCGCATCTGTCGTTCCATGTGGCCGCATCTGGCACCGGAAGAGAATCCGATCACCTCCGTCACCAACGGCGTACATGTGACCACCTGGCTGGCACCGGAGTGGATCAATGCCTTCAATCAGCATCTTGGAGGCCAGTGGCGTGGGCAGTTGCTGGATGCCCCGTTCTGGAACCGTATCGCCGAGATTCCCGACTATCTCTACTGGAGCATCCATCAAACCAACAAGCAGCGCATGCTCCAGTACGTGCGCAGGCTTCTGGAACGCCAGGCGCGCCGAAACGGCGAGAGCGTGCAATTGGTGCAGGAGATGACGGCGAACTTCGACGTGCGCACGCTGGTGGTCGGCTTTGCCCGCCGTTTCGCCACCTACAAGCGTGCCACCCTGCTGTTTCACGATGAAGGAAGACTGTTGCGCCTGTTGGACGAGGTCGGGCACCCGGTGGTCTTTCTCTTTGCCGGCAAGGCGCATCCGGCCGACGCTCCGGGTCAGGAAATGATCCGGCGCGTGCATGAGATCTCGCGCAAGCCGGAATTCATCGGCCGAGTCCTGATGCTCGAGGGTTACGACATGACCCTGGCCCGCTACATGATCTCGGGTGTGGACGTATGGTTGAACAATCCGATCCGCTCGATGGAGGCCTCGGGCACCTCCGGCATGAAGGCGGCCATGAACGGGGTGCCGAACCTGAGTATCCTCGACGGCTGGTGGCCCGAGGGTTTTCAGGGTGACAACGGCTGGGCCATCGGCGGAGGCCGGGACATCAGCGATTCCCACCGGCGCGATGCCGATGATGCCGCATCCCTGTACCACCTGTTACGCTGCGAGGTCATTCCGACCTACTATGCTCGCAACGAGAGCGGATTCTCGGATGCCTGGGTGGGCATATCCAAGCGTGCCATGATCTCGAGCATTCCGAGGTTCAACACGGACCGGATGGTGTCGGAGTATGCGCGCCGCTTCTATGTTCCGGCTTCCCGGCGCGGTTATCTGCTGCGCGAGGACGATTGCAAACGTGCCAGGATGCTGGCGGCCTGGAAGGCCAGGGTACGCGAGGCCTGGCCCGCTGTGCGACTCGAGGCGGTGGACGGCGGCATCGAGGGGGAAGTCCAGAGCCGCTTCGGTCAGCCCCTGAAGGTGCGCGTGCGCGCGCTGTGCGATGGTCTGACACCGGAGGATCTGCACGTGGAGATCGTGCTGCTGCGCCCTTCCCGGGACGGAGGTTACAAGCATTACCGCATGGTGGAGATGCGGCACGTCAAGGACGGGATTTTCGAAACGAACCTGATGCCGGACGACAGCGGTGATTTCGCCTTCCATATTCGCGCCTATCCCTACCATGAGGATCTGGCCCATCCTCTGGCCATGGGGCTGATGACCTATCTTTGAAGGCCGTCGAAGGCCAGGGCGGCGGCTCCCAGCAGACCCGCATGGTCGCCCAGGATCGAGCGACAGACCCTGACGCTGTTTTTCTGCGGCGCGATCAGATGGGCATTCAGGTTCGATTGCAGAGGGGTGGAGAGGTACTCCCAGGCCCCCGTTAGACCGCCGCTTAAGCTCACGTGGTGGATGTCGAGCAACAGAACCGCCTGCGCAATGGCCAGGCCCAAAGCCGCGCCGGCTTCCTCAAACAGTCGCCCGGCCGCGACGTCGCCGTCCTTGGCGCGCTGGAACACCTCTTTTGCATCCTTCACCGCTTTTCCTTTTTCCCGGTAGCGATCACGCACAGCCGTAGCGGAGGCGTAGGCCTCAAGGCAGCCGCGGCCGCCGCAGCCGCAAGGCCTGCCCCCGGGGCGCACACAGAGGTGCCCGATTTCGGCGGCCATGCCGGATTCCCCGTCATGGATTCCGCCGTGAAGGATCAGGCCGCCGCCCACGCCCGTGCCCAGGGTCAGATGCAGCAGACCGGCTTTCCCCTTTCCCGTGCCGTAGCGATGCTCTCCCAGCGCCGCCAGCGTGGCGTCGTTGTGGATGAAGACCGGCCGCGGCAGCCTCCGGGCGAGTGCCGCCACCAAGGGGAACTCGTGCAGTTGAGGAATGTTCGGGGAGGCGACGAGAATACCCGAGGCGCGGCGGAAGAAACCGGGAAAGCCGATGCCGATGGCACCGATTCCGGCACATTGCATCATCCTCTCCCGAATGGCAGCGGCGAGGATGTCCACGACCCGTTTCCCGGCCTCTTCCGGGCTCGCGGCCTGAAGGTGGGAAAGATCTGCTTGTAGAATCCGAGGCTTGATGATCGAGCCGTCGGCGGTGACCTCGGCGAGGCGAAGATTCGTGCCGCCGACATCGAGCGCCAGGACCGATCGCTTCATGGGTATCTCCATTGGCACCCGGCACGGTATTTTTCATGCACGCTGCAGCCGGATGGTAAAGTGCGGTGATTCGCGGCCTGTGAATGGTGAAAACAAAGGACTGCGGACGGAGTGCTGAGGGCTGAGCAGCAAAACGTGAGAAGTAAGATGTGAGACGTAAGACGTGAGACGTAAGACGTGAGATGTGAGATGTGAGATGTAAGACGTAAGATGTGAGATGAAAAAGCGAAGGAGTGAGGGCCGAGGACGAAAAATCGGTGATTGGTAATCAGTAATTGGTGATTGGTGAAAACGGAGGACAGAAGACAGGTGACAGAAGACGGAATGCGTATTTTTCTGACCCTTGTCCCCTGACCCCTGTCCCCTGACCCCTGATACCCTGACCTCCATAGCCTTCGTGGAAAATCCGGGAGAACCCGGATTTTCATAGGATCACGGATGGATGGCGCAGACAAGCCAGGCGCCGCAAAATGCAAAGTGTCAATCTTCAAAAGCTCATCCATTCCGATGCGACCCCTTCATGCTTTCGATCTTTCAAATCCCGGCGCATGGTCAACATGAAAAAACCGGGTTAGAGGAGGGTGCGATAGAGGCGGGCGTATGCCGCGGCCGAGGCCCGCCAGGAGGAATCATGGCGCATGGCACGGCCAACGATACGCCGCCAGACCGCGGGTTTCCTCCAGGTGGAGGCGGCCCTCTGCACGGCCCGGCGCAGGGAGGCCGGATCGGCCTCGGTGAAGGTGAAGCCGGTTCCCTCGGCGCGCATCGAAGGGTAGTCCACGACCGTATCCTTCAAGCCGCCGGTGGCCCGTACGACCGGGATGTTGCCGTAGCGCATGGCCATCAGTTGGCCCAGGCCGCAGGGCTCGAATCGGGACGGCATCAGGAAGATGTCCCCCCCGGCGTAGATCTTCCGGGCCAGGGTCTCGTTGAAGCCGGCATGGAAGTGCAGTTGTCGGGGTGAGGCGGTGGCCAGATCGTGCAGGATGGATTCGTAGGCCGGCTCACCGGAACCAAGCACGACGAGTTGATACCCCGCTTCCAGCCAGAGAGGAATGCAATCGATCAGCAGGTCCACTCCTTTCTGCTCCACCAGGCGGGAGATGAACGTCAGGAGCGGTACGGAGGCTTGTTCGGGCAGGCCGAGTTCCTGCCGCAGGGCTCGCTTGCAGCGGTGCTTGCCTCGCAGATTCCCGGCACGGAAGTTGGCGGCAATGGCCGAATCCGTGGCCGGATTCCACTTGTCCGTGTCCAAGCCGTTGACGATTCCGGAAAGCTTGCCGGCGTGGGCGGCCAGAAATCCTTCCAGGTGGCAGCCGAATTCCGGGGTCAGGATCTCCCGTGCATAAGTGCGGCTCACGGTGGTGACGCGGTCGGAACCAAGAATGCCGGCCTTCATGCAATTGATCTGGCCGTAGAATTCGTAACCGTCGATGTGGAACAGGGCTGCGGGCAAGCCCACGCGAGGCAGCCAATAGGCCGGAAACACGCCTTGATAGGCGAGATTGTGGATGGTGAACACGGTCTTGGCGGCGGCGATCCGGGGCCGATGGCCATATTGTTCGCGTAGAAGCAGGGGGAGAAAGGCCGCCTGCCAATCGTGGCAATGAAAAACATCCACGCGCCGAAGCAGCAAGTCCGCTGCCTCCATGGCCGCCCGGACCAGGAAGACGTAGCGCAGCAGATTGTCCTCGTAGGCGCCGCCGGGAGGACCGTAAAGGCCCGGGCGGTCGTAGAGGTCGTCCTGTTCCACGAGGATGAAGCGCAATCCGTCCACGATCGCCTCGTGCAGGGGGGCATGGCGATGGCTGCCATCGATCCAGACCGGGATCGTTCGCCCCAGTTTGCGGAGTTCCACGCCCGACGCCCGGATGGGGCGGCGGTAGAGCGGCAGGACGACCGTGACCCGATGGCCCAGGTCCTGCAGGGCCCGTGGCAGGGAACCCACAACATCCGCCAGCCCGCCGGTTTTGGCCAAAGGCGAGGCTTCGGAGGCGACAAAGACAATATTCAGTTTCGGCATGGAAGGTCCTTTTCGTGTGTGGACGCGACTCTAACCTGGATTTTTCACGAAGACCATGCGTGGTCGAGGACGGGGGGCCAATAGTGGTTCGTGTTCATGAGCGGTCATCGGGAAGCAAAGCGATGCATGACCGGTGCTTGCCGTGACCCAACACGAGTCACCAGGCCTTGGCATCCGCGAACGCCACAAACCGTGGCCGGCGCGGGTGGCGCCGGCGAGAAAGATTTGCTAGAAGGCGATCCATGAAACCGGTGTTGATTCTGCAGCAACTGGCATGCGAGCCGGCGGCTCTGATTGCGGAGACAATTCAAGCCGCCGGGATCGGGGTCGAAGTGGTGATGGCCCCGGCCGCTCCGATTCCCCAAACGCTGCAAGCGCATTCCGGTGTGGTGGTCATGGGTGGGCCCATGTCCGCAAACGATGAACGGGAGTTCATTCAGCGCCAGCTTGCACTGCTTGCCTGGTGCATCGAGCACGATGCGCCGGTGCTCGGAACGTGTCTGGGGGCGCAGTTGCTCGCCAAGGCCGGTGGAGCGGAGATCATCCGTTCGCCGGTTCGTGAACTCGGCTGGTACCCCCTTCATCCAACCCAAGCCGCCGCGGCGGATCCTTTGTTCTCGGAACTTGGAGAAGGGCTCCATGTCTTTCAGTGGCATGGCGAGACGTTCACCCTTCCCGGAGGGGCGGTGCTGCTGGCCTCCTGCCCGCAGGTCGAGAATCAGGCCTTCCGCATCGGCAGCCGCCTGTACGGCCTGCAGTTTCACACCGAGGTGGATGAGGATCTGATCCGGGAATGGATCCAGGTGGGGCATGACGAGCGCCGGCATCTCGGTGATGAGGGGATCGGGGAACTGTGGCGGCAGACACCGCAATATCTCCCTGCCGCCCGCGATTTCTGCCGCCGCATGGTGCGTGCATGGCTGCGTCTATTGTAATGCGTTCATCCAGGAGTATGTTCAGCCGGCCGCATTGACCTGCATTCGTGCCGGGATAGTATCGCCGCGCATTCAAATCTTCTTGGAGTCCAAACCGCATGTTGAAACGCTACCTTCTTTCCCCTGGACCGACGGCCGTCCCCGAGCGCGTGCTGTTGCGCATGGCTCAGCCCGTCATCCACCACCGCACCCCGCAATTTTCGGCCGTCTTTGCGGAGACCAAGCGCATGTTGGAGCAGGTGATTCGCACCGAAAACGATGCGCTGATGCTCTCATCCAGCGGCACCGGCGCCATGGATGCGGCCGTCGCCAACCTGTGTTCCCCGGGCGACACGGTGATCTTCGTCAACGGCGGCAAGTTCGGCGAGAGGTGGGGCAGGATCGCATCCCGCTACGGCCTCCATGCCGTCGAGATCAAGGTGGAGTGGGGTCGGGCCGTGGATGTCGCCGCCGTTGAGGCGGCGCTGGCGGCGCATCCGGAGGCGAGGGCGGTGCTCGTTCAGGCCTCCGAGACCAGCACAACCACCGAGCACCCGGTGCGCGAGATCGCCCGCCTCACGGCCGGCTACGAGAATTGCGCCCTCGTGGTCGATGCCATCACGGCCCTGGCGGTCATCGACATGCCGATGGACGAGTGGGGGCTGGATGTCGTGATCTCGGGTTCGCAGAAGGCCTTCATGCTGCCGCCGGGGCTTTCCATGATCGCCTTGTCGGACAAGGCCTGGCGGCTGGTGGAGTCGGCCTCATGTCCGCGTTTCTATTTCGATCTCGCCGCCGAGCGCAAGGCGCAGCGGGTGGGCAGCGACACCACCTCGTGGACGCCGGCGGTATCGTTGATCATGGGCCTGAACGAGGCCCTCAGGATGATCTTCGAGGAGGGCCTGGAGAACCTGTATGCCCGTCACGCCCTGCTGGCCCGGGCCGTACGCGCCGGGGTCGGCGCCCTGGGTATGCGTCTGGTTTCCTCCTCCCCGGCCACGTCGGCGACGGGAGCCTACATTCCCGAAGGTGTGGACGGGGCGGCCTTCGTCCAATACCTGCGCGATACGATGGGCGTCACCTTCGCCGGCGGCCAGGACCACCTGAAAGGCAGGATCATCCGCATCGCGCATCTGGGCTACTACGACGTTTTCGATGTGACCCTGGCCATGAGTGCCATCGAGATGGCCCTGGATCGCTTCCATCAACCGGTGCAGATGGGGGCCGGGGTGGCCGCCGCGCAGTCCGTGCTGGTCGAACGCTTTCCTTCCCGGGAATAGCCATGGCCAGAGTGTGGATCGCGGACCGGATGTCCGAGCGGGCGGTGGAGGTCTTCCGTTCGCGAGGCATCGAGGTGGATTACAAACCGGGCCTGAGCGATGCGGAGAAGCGGGCCGTCGTCGGCCGCTATGACGGAATCGCCGTGCGTTCGGCGACCAAACTCAAGGGCGAACTCCTGGATGCCGCCAGGCGCCTGAAGGTCATCGGCCGCGCCGGCATCGGTGTCGACAACATCGATGTCGAGACCTGTTCGCGCCGCGGCATCGTGGTCATGAACACTCCTTTCGGCAACACCATCACCACGGCCGAATTGGCCATCGCCCACCTGCTTGCGGCCGCGCGCCAGATTCCCCAGGCCTCCGCCTCGACCAAGGCCGGAAAATGGGAGAAGGGGCGTTTCCTGGGCATGGAGTTGACGGGCAAGAAGGCGGGGGTCGTGGGTGCCGGCAACATCGGCTCGATCGTTTGCGACCGCCTGCGCGGCCTGCACATGACGGTGCTCGTCTACGACCCCTTCATCAGCAACGAGCGGGCCGAGGCCATGGGCGTGAGCAAGGTGGATTCGATCGAGGCTCTCGTGGAACAGGTGGATGTACTGACCTTGCATGTACCCCTCCTCGATTCCACGCGCAACATGATCAACGCCGATATCCTGAGACGTATGAAACCGGGATCAATCCTCATCAATTGCGCCCGCGGCGGCATCGTCGATGAACAGGCCCTGTTTGATGCCTGCAAGTCCGGGCACCTGCGCGCCGCCGGTCTGGACGTGTACGCGGTCGAGCCGGCGCGCGACAACCCCCTTTTCGCCCTGGAGAATGTCAATTGCACACCGCATATCGGTGCCTCCACCAGTGAGGCGCAGGAGAATGTGGCCGTACAGATCGCCGAACAGATGTCCGATTACCTGTTGAGCGGCATCGTCCGCAATGCCGTCAACGTGCCGGCCGTCTCCGAGGAGGAGTACAAGCAGTTGGCGCCGTACATGAAACTGGCCGAGCGTCTGGGGCAGTTCATGGGTCAGGTGCGTCACGCCGGTTACACCCGCATCACGCTTCGTTTCGAAGGGCAGGTGGCGGCCATGAACCGCAAGCCCCTGGTCAATGCCGCCTTGCAGGGACTCTTGTCACAGAGCCTTGAGGATGTGAACGCCGTCAACGCCGCCGTTCTGGCCAAGGACCGGGGGATCGAGGTGTGCGAGGTGGCGAGCGAAACATCCGATCACTTCACCAACCTGATCCGCCTCGAAGTGGAAGGAGACGAGGGCCGCAGCTGTGTTTCTGGCACGATGTTCGACGGCGTGCGCCCGCGCCTGGTCAGCGTGGATGCCTTCGAAATCGAGATTGCCCCGGCTGGACGCATGTTGTTGTTGCAAAACAAGGATCGGCCCGGCGTCGTGGCGGATATCGGCAAGGTTCTGGCCGAGGCCGGCATCAACATCGGTGATTTTCGCCTGGGACGGGATCCGGAGCGGGCGTTCGCCGTGTCCATCGTCAGTGTGGATTCGAGACCGGACAAGGATGTTCTGCAAAAACTGGCGACCTTGCCGAACATGTTGAGCGTCCACTACATCGAGCTGGAGGATTCATGACGGCGCAGGCTGTGGGCCTAGATGACGTGTTTGGCATCCGCGCCGGACGCTTGCGCAGTTTGCAACGGCGACTCTCCGATCTCTACGCCGAGGCCGGTTATTCGGAGGTGATTCCCCCGATCGTGGAACGACCGCAGACCCTGAGCCGAGGCGCCGGCCGCTTTCTCGTGGATCAGACGATCGTATTCAGCGATCCCGCCGGTGCCGGCCTTCTGGCCATCCGCTCGGACATCACACCGCAGATTGCACGGATCGCCGCTACAAGGCTGCGGGCGCAGGAAGAGTTGCGTTTGTACTATTCCGGCCCGGTCATGACGGCGCGGCCCGATCATCGTTCCGGCTCACGGCAACAATGGCAGACCGGGATCGAGCTGATGGGTGTGCCCGCCCCCGATGGCGACATCGAGATCATGCATCTGGCGGCGCGGAGCCTCCAGGAGGCCGGGTTTTCATCGCCCGTATTGCAGGTGGGTCACATCGGTCTGCTCAGGGCATTGGTGGCGGAGAGCCCAAAGCCGATGGAGGAATGGGCGGAGATCCTGATGCGCCGCTCCCTGGCCGACATGGAGCAGCAGTTGCAACGTGAGCCACTGCCCGTAGCCCACAAAGACGCGCTTCTGGACATGGCCGCGGGGCGTGCCGATGGGGCCTGGTTGCAGACTCACGCCACCCGCCACGGCGAACAATTCGAGGCGTGCGCACGGGCGTTGATCACCCTGGCCGCCGATGTCGTTCGCCGGTTGCAGGGAGAGATGGAGATCCGGATCGATGCCGCGGTGATGCCCCGCTTCCTCTACCACAGCGGTATCGTCTTTTCCGGTTTTGCCGCCGGTGCGGCGCAGGCGTTGCTCCATGGAGGACGTTACGAATCGATGATGCGCAGCCACGGCAGGGATATCTCCGCAACCGGTTTTTCCTTCGATCTGTTCGCCTGGCTGGATGCGCCCGGCAATCCGTGCTGAGGGAGGGACCATGGCCAATGTAATCGCCGTCGGGATTCAGTGGGGCGACGAGGGCAAGGGGAAGATCGTGGATCTTCTGTCCCACGATGCCGATGTGGTGGCCCGTTTTCAAGGTGGCCCCAATGCCGGCCACACGCTCGTGATCGGCGGCCGCAAGACCGTTCTGCATCTGGTTCCCTCCGGTGTGTTGCACGAAAATACGCTGTGTCTGATCGGCAACGGCACGGTGGTGGCGCCGGAAACGCTGGTGGCCGAGATGGACATGCTTGGGCGCGCCGGTGTGCCCGTCTCCGAGCGCTTGCGCATCTCGGACCGATGCCAGCTCATTCTGCCTTACCATCGCGCCCTGGATGCGGCCCGGGAAGCCTCCCGGGGCGTGGACAGGATCGGGACGACGGGGAAGGGCATCGGCCCGGCCTACGAGGACAAAACGGCGCGTAGGGGTGTGCGTCTGATCGATCTCACCTCCGATGATCTTCCCGCCAGGATCACGGAGAATCTGCGCTGGACGAATTTCCTGCTGACGAAGTACTTCGGCGCCGAACCCGTTCCGCGCTCCCAGGTGGATGCCGTTCTGGCATTGGCGCGGGAGAGGTTGCTGCCCTTGATGGCGGATGTGTCCCTCATTCTGCACCGGCAACACGAGGCCGGCCGCAACATCCTTCTGGAGGGGGCGCAGGGGGCGATGCTGGACGTGGACCTCGGCACCTATCCGTTTGTGACGTCTTCCAACACCGTGCCGGGTGCGGCCATGGCCGGCCTGGGGATCGGGCCGGGGATGATCGATACGGTGCTGGGCGTGTGCAAGGCCTACACCACGCGTGTGGGTGCGGGCCCGTTCCCGACGGAACTGTACAACGGCGACGATCTGGATGATGAAGCAGGACGCCACATGGCCGAAAAGGGGCAGGAGTTCGGCGCCACCACCGGCCGTCCACGGCGCACGGGTTGGTTTGATGCCGTCGTGGTCCGCCATGCCGTGCGCATCGGCGGCGTCACGGGTCTGGCGGTGACCAAGCTGGACGTCCTCGATGGCCTGCCCGAGGTGAAACTGTGCGTGGCCTACGAGAAGGACGGTGAACGCCTGGAAACCGTGCCCGCGCACGCTTCGGCCCTGGAGAGGTGCAGGCCGATCTACGAGACATGGGAGGGTTGGAGCGAGAGCACCTACGGGGTGACCGATCCGAAGTTGCTCCCGGCCAATTCCCGGGCTTTGCTCGATCGCATCGAGGAGGTGTGCGAGTGCCCGCTCTTCATGCTATCCACCGGTCCCGATCGCAAGCACGTCTGCCGCTTCCGTAATTTCCAGGCTTGACCCGGCCTTCCTTCGCACGTCTTGCGTCCGATTGCCGTTCATGTGAATGCCTTGACTTGATGGGTTACCGCCCCCATATAAACATAACAAAGCGGTCATGGAGGTGGTGAAATGCCAGTCATGGAAAGAGTCAGGAACGGAGTGGCCAGGATCGTCGAAGAAGGCCGAGATGTGGACGAGAAGATCGCAGCCTTTGTAAAAGAGGAGTTCCGCCGCGCCCTTGAGAATGCCGAGAGGCTCGGTGAGACGGTGAATCAGACGGTGGAGAAGACCCTGGAGGGTGTGAAGGCGGGTCTCAAGCAGGCGGGATACAAGAGCGAGGCGGCCATGGAGAAGGCGGCCGAGGCCATCGCCGCAGCCGGCAAGGATGTAAGCGAAAAGGCCGTGATGGCTGTGCGTGAAAGGGCGGATGAGGCCCGGAAGGCCTTGGATACAGCCGTGGAGAGAAGCAAAGGCGAGATGGAGAAGGTGGGCGAAGGCATCAAGGAGGCGGTGGCCACAACCCAATCGACTTTGCGCCAGAGGACCGAGGCCGAGATCACGCGCCTGCGCCAGATCGGCATGGCCTTGCAAAGGTATGCCGACGATAAGGCGCGGCAGTTGAACGAGACGACCCGCACCGCCCTGCGGCGGGCGGCGGAGGAGAGCGCGGCCCAGGTCAAGAGCCTGCGTGAGGCGGCGGCCCAATACCGGAAGGAGTTTCTGCAACACAGCCGCGCCAGGGTGGCTGCATGGCTCAATGAATTGGCCAAACGGTTGGAGCCGCAGGGCCGGGAGTGAGCTTCGGAAGCTACGCTTCCATGCAGGCGGGGCAAAGGCCGTACCATACACGGCTTTCGCCGTCGATCGACCAATTGGCGATGGGCGCCGGCCTCGTCTCCGTCGAGGAGGCCGGCAGGTCGATCAGCTTCCCGCAGCGACAGCAATAGGCATGGTCGTGACGGTCCGTGTTGCTGTCGAAAATCGTCTTGCCATCGACGAAGCATTTCTGCAGCAGGCCGGCGGCCTCAAAATGAGCCAGACACAAATAGATCGTATTTTGGGAGATGGATGGAAAACGCCCTTTCATGATGTCGAAGACCTTCTGAGGCGTAAAATGCGCCGGTGCCGTAAACATCACTTCCGCGAGGGCAATGCGTTGCGGTGTGGCCCGCAGCCCATGCGCGCGCAGCAGGGCGGGGAAATCTCGGATGGGATGCATATCCAGCTTAATCATAGATTGGATTATCTCCTAATTAAGAATTCTTGACAAGTATATTCTTTTCACATATTCTTCGCATATAGGAACTATTCCTATCAGGAGCGCCGAGATGGCTTTGAACCGGGATCAACTTATCACGGATTTGAATAAGGATCTGGAATGGGAATATGCGGCGGCCATCCAATACGTCCAGCATGCCGCCGTAATCTCGGGTCCGGAATACGAGTCCATTCAGAAAGAACTGATCGTTCATTCACAAGAAGAAATGCAGCATGCCGTCATGCTCTCGGAGCAGATCGATTTTCTGGGCGGTGTGCCGTCCGTGAGTGTCGAGAGAATCGACGTTTCCTCCGAAAGCGTGGTGATGCTCAAACAGGATTTGAAGGGAGAGGACAACGCCATTCGCCGCTACAAGGAGCGTATCGATCAGGCGGAACGGTTGCGTGAATACGGCTTGCGCCGCATCATCGAGGACATCCTGATCCAGGAAGAGGAACACAAGCGCGATCTTCTGACCGTGCTCGAACACAAATAAACACCGATGAACAAGAAAAAGAGGAGGAAGAAATGAGTGTATTGGTCACAAAGGAAGCCCCGGATTTCACGGCCACGGCAGTGATGGGGGACAATTCGTTCAAGGAGGACTTCAAGCTTTCGGATTACCGCGGCAAGTATGTCGTACTGTTCTTCTATCCCCTTGATTTCACATTTGTCTGTCCATCCGAGATCCTCGCTTTCGATCATCGTCTGAAGGAGTTCGAGGATCGCGATGTTCAGGTGATCGGTGTTTCCGTGGATTCCCATTTCACGCATCTGGCCTGGAAGAAGACCCCGGTGGATCAGGGGGGCATCGGTCCCATTCGTTATCCGCTGGTCTCCGATCTCTCCAAGCATATCGCCGCCGATTACGATGTCCTCTTCGAGGATTCGGTCGCCCTGCGCGGCTCATTCCTGATCGACAAGGACGGCGTGGTCCGGCATCAGGTGGTCAACGATCTGCCTTTGGGCCGGAACATTGACGAGATGTTGCGCATGGTGGATGCCTTGCAGTTCCACGAGAAGCACGGCGAGGTCTGTCCGGCCGGCTGGCAGCAAGGCAAGAAGGGGATGGAACCCACACCCGAGGGCGTCGCTTCCTACTTGGCCGAGGAGGCCGAATCCCTGTGATGGCGGCTACGCTTCGGCACCGGCACGGGATGCGGATGTTGGGTGCATCCCTGCTCGTGCTTGCCTTCGCAAGCGCATCCGTGGCACGGGCCGAGGACCTTTCCGAATGGAGGCTCCCACCCGTGCCTGTTCCGGCCGGAAACCCGCAGTCCAAGGCGAAAATTGAACTTGGGCACAAACTGGTGTTCGATCCGCGCCTGTCCAGGAACGACTCGATCAGCTGCGCTGGCTGCCATCTGCCATTCGCCGGTGGTGGCGGGCATACCCCACGTTCCTTCGGTCATGGCGGTGAACTCGGGCGCTGGGCCCCCTCCTGGGTCAATGCCGCCTTCTACACATCCCTCTTCTGGGACGGTCGGGCGGCCTCCCTCGAGGAGCAGACCGGTGCCCTGCCCGGCCATACGGGACCCATCACGGCTGCAGCCGAAATGGCGGGTGACATCCGCGGGATCGTCAAAAAACTCAGGGCCATTCCCGCCTACAAGCGGGAGTTTGTCGCCGCCTTCGGCAAGGAAGGGGTCACGCGTAAGAACATCGCCAAGGCCATCGCCGCCTATGAGCGCACCCTGATTGCCACGGAGGCCCCCTTCCAGCGCTATGTCCGGGGCGATGCCAAGGCCATCTCGGCGGCCGCCAAGCGCGGTTTTGAGCTGTTCAGGGGCAAGGCCCTGTGCATCGAGTGCCACACCCCACCGCTATTGACCGACAACGATTTTCACAACATCGGCGTGCCGCAGGTCGGGCCGCTGAGGGAGGATGTCGGGCGCTACGCCGTCACGCACGATGAGGATGATCGGGGCGCATTCAAGACCCCAAGCCTGTACAATTCGGCTTCCTTCCTGTTCTTCATGCACGATGGGGCCTTCTTCAGCCTGGAGCAGGTGATCGCGCACTACAACAAGGGCGGCAATCCGAAGGATCCACATCAGGATTCACTGATCCAGCCATTGAAATTGACTCCCTCGGAGGAGGCCGATCTGATCGCCTTTCTGAAGAGCCTGACGGATCCGCGGCTGAATCGTATCCATCGTCCGCCCCTGCCCTGAATCATCGGCTTCCTATTCGGATACGAAAACCGTGCCGATGCCCTCGTCGGTGAAGATCTCGAGCAGCAGCGCATGCGGAATCCTGCCGTCGATGATGTGCGCGTGGGCGACACCGTGGGCGACGGCCTCGAGACAGCATTCCACCTTCGGAACCATGCCGCCGTCGATCGTGCCGTCGGCGATGGCTTGCCTGGCCTGCGACGGCTGCAACTGTGAGCAGAGCCTGCCTTCCGCATCGAGCACGCCTGGCACATCGGTGAGCAGGACCAGCTTGGCCGCCCCCACGGCTTTGGCCACCGCGGCGGCCACGAGATCGGCGTTTATGTTGTAACTCGTATCCCCGCTCTTGTCGTCGCCGATGGGCGCGATCACCGGGATCAAGCGATCCTTCTCCCGCGCTTCGCGCCCGCCG
>CAZHOU010000017.1:0-17672 GCA_964534165.1 uncultured Zetaproteobacteria bacterium | reverse complement strand
AGCGAGCGCGCAAAATGTGTCTAACAGACCGCCCCCAACCGTTGGGACAGCGCCCGATGTAGACATCCCCCGCGCGAGCATCCTCGACGACCCAAACCGGTGTCTCTGTATCGCATTGCAGGGATGTAACGGCGAGGGAGGAAACGGCAAAAACCGGGCGCGCGAAGCCGGCATTCAATCCGGCTATCATGGCCGCGACGATGCGAACGCCTGTAAATGAGCCGGGGCCGATGGTCAGGACCAACGAACGGATTTCCTGCCACTGAAGGCCGGCCTCGGAACGCAGCCCCTCCAGCATGGGCAGGATGGCTTGTGAATGGGGGGTTTTGGAATCGCTGGCGTCATGAAAGACACGCCCGTCCGGCCCCTTGATGCAGGCACAGGCAGGGCCAAACGCGGCATCAAGCGCCAGGGCAGGCGGCACCGGGCCGGGCGGGTTCACAGGGTCACGGATGGCGGGCAAGGATTCGGTGAGGGGTGATCGGCAACAGGTGGCTGGAAAAGCAAGAATCAATCATGGTACGTCCAATCCCCGATACCGGAGCTGTGCTCAAGATTTTCCGATACCCGACTCCCTCAACCCTCGTCACTTGGTCCTCGATTTTCGTTCCCCCATCCGAAGTGCAACAGGCCCCTGCTTAGGACAGGCGGCCATACGAGTGCAGGCCGGAGAGATACATGTTGACACCCAGAAAGCAAAAAAGGGTGACCAGGAATCCGGCCACCGCCCACCACGCCAACGCCCGTCCCTCCCAGCCATGGGAGATGCGCACATGCAGATAGGCGCCGTAGGTCAGCCATACAATCAGGGCCCAGGTTTCCTTTGGATCCCAGGACCAATACCCGCCCCACGCCTCCGCCGCCCAGGCGGCGCCAAGAATCGTGGCCAGCGTGAAAGCGGGAAAGCCGATGGCCACGGCCTTGTAGGCCAGTTGATCAAGCTGTTCGAGCGTGGGAAAGACTTCCAGCAGACGCGAATTTCCGCCCTTTCTTTCGAAACGATCGCGCACGAGCCACGCCATGCCGGCGGCACAGGCGACGGCGAAGGAACCGTAGCCGATGAAATTGAACGGCACATGAATCTTCATCCAGTACGATTGCAGGGCCGGCACCAGGGGTTGGATCTCGGCGTGACCGTGGGCCGACAGCCAGATGCCGAAAAAAACGCCGGCGGCGACGAGCCCCATGACAAAGGCACCCATGGCGCGAGCCTGATAGCGCCGTTCCAGCACGAGATAGATGGCGCTGGTCACGCAGAACAGGAGAATGAACACTTCATAGAGGTTGGAGACCGGCGCATGACCGATATCCGGGCTGATCAGATAGGATTCGTACCAGCGCAGAAGCAGGGCGGAACCGCCTGCATACAGTCCCATCCAGGCCGTGGCCGTGGCCAGGCGACCGATGAACGACTCCGGAGCAAACAGATGCGTGATGTATGAAAGCGCCGAGATCAGAAACAATATATTCATGGCCATGATGACACGACCGGACACGAGATTGGATTGATCCGCATAGGAAATCTGTGTCCGAGGCGGCTCAAACCACGCCCACACCACCGCCAGCAGGATCATCAACAATGCGCCGTCCAGCCAGCCCAACAGATTGGAAACGAGCCTAGCCTCTGTCAGCGCCGGCTTGCTCATCCCCACACTCAGGCCGACGGCCAGTCCGGCCACGGCGAAGGCGCCGTACCATCCGAAGGCGGAGAGAGAGAGAAAATGCAGCAGGCCGGCCTGCGCATACCCGCTCGGCCCGTAAAGGGCGAAGGCGATGGCCCCGGCGATGGCTCCGACGTAGGTGCAAAAACGGGCAAACCCCGGAAGGCCGTTGCTCATACTCTGAAAACCCATGCGTGCGGCCGTCAATGTGCTCATATCCTTTCTCCTTGTGTAGGGCTGGAATGAATAGCCTGCTCCATCTTTTTTAAGATTTCATGAAAATCACGCTCGAACCCCAGCTTGTTGCGATTGGTCATGCCGGCCACATTCACCTCAAGCCTGCCCGATTTTTCCTGCAGCACAACCCACAGCTTCCGATGTGGCATGTAGAACATGATGCATAGACCGACGACCAGCAAAGCGCTGCCGGCCCAGATGATGTTCATGCCCGGATCCTTCGTCAGTTGCAGACCGGTATAATACACCTGCTCATAATCCTCGAGAATGGGGATGAAGGGCCAGGGCACCTGGGACAAATTTTTCATGGCCTGCAGAACACGCAGGCCTGCATCCTGAAAATGGGCCGGTCGGCGGCTGCCGTACACATCCTTCAATGCCGCCTTGAAGGCTGCGAGATTGACCTTTTCGTCTCTCTTCCCCTTCTCCGCCTGCAGGCGCCGGGTAAAGGCGCGCAGAAGCTTCCACTCCTTGGGGTTGCTGAAATCCAGGCCCAGCGAAAAGGGCTGATAGTCGCGGTTTTCCCCGGAAAGTGAAACCATGATCAGTGTTCCGACATTGCGGCCGTTCAATTCAAACGGTCGCATGAAGCTCTTGATCTTTACCGGCTTCAGCCCCGGACCCCGGATGATGTATTCCACGGCCGGTCCCAGATCCTTGAACGCCTTGGGTTGCCCTGCCCCGGCCATGTTTTCGATGTTGTAGGGTCGAAAATTGGTGACCTCCAGGCTCACGCCCGTTTTTTTGTCCCGCCAGGTTCGGTACACGCGTGTATCGACCGTCTGCACGCTGCCATCGTCCAGCCGATAGAGTTTCAGGCGGATTTTCGAGCCCCCGTCACCGAAACTGGCCTGATAGATGCGCACGCCTTTATACAGCAGAGGCTCGTTGACGATGATGTCTTTGTGGTCCACGACCACCTTGCCGTGATCGATGATGGACAGCGTGCTGCGGAATTCCTTGGGCATGCCCGTGGGATAGAAATCGATGAAGAATTTGTCGCAGCGGATGGCGAAGGGCATCTTCAATGCCCTCACCTGCATGTCTTTCAGGAAGCTGATGCTGTCCTCCGTGCCACCTTCAACGACGTTCATGTTGCCGCGGAAGCCGTAGTGCACGGAAACCCAACCGCCGGCGAGGATGATCAGAATGGCACCGTGGACCAGGATATAACCCCATTTGTGGTGGCGCCCCTTGTCGGCGCGGATGTAGAGACGGCCCTCGTTTTCAGCGCTCTTTTTCTCCCAGCCGGCCAAAACCTTGCCGACCATGGCCTGGGCCCGGCTCATGTCCAGGTTTTTCACCAGCCAGCGCTGGTGATGATGAAAGCGCTTGAGGGACTTGTCGGCGATGACGATCCTGCGCTTACTCATTTCCCTGAGCATGCGCGGAACGTTCCGCCACAAGCAAAGGGCGAGCGACAGCATCAAAAAGCCCAGCATGCCGAGAAACCAGCCGGTATGGTACATGTCGAACAGGCCCAGATCGTGGAAAACCCCGTACCACAACGGTCCGAATTGCCGCAGATAATCCGTTTGTTCCTGATTCTGCAGCAGGACCGTGCCGATGGCGCTGGCCAGGGCGAGCACCACCAGCAACACGATGGCCAGGGTCATGGAACTCAAACGATCGTACAGGGACTTGGCCCAAGAGGGGGATGGCTTCATAGGTTGGGTATCCTAGAGGAGGGAGGGGTGCAAAAAAACAACAACTTTTCTGCCCCCGTTTCCCGGCCCCGCAAACGCAGAGGACGCAGGCGGCCCCTTTTCCACAGCAGGATGGCAGAGGGGGATCGGCGGCGGGCCGGGCCGGAAATGACGGCGGCGAGATGCCGATGCCAGCGCCAGCGCAACCGTCGGCACGGTTCTTGCACCTCACCGCCGCGGCGATTCAAGCTGCTGGAGACCAGCAATCCCCCCACCTTGCGGCAGAGCAGGCGCGTCAATTCATCGCTGTCCACTCGCACCGCCACGCGGCCGTGCGGCAAAAGCATTCGGGGAAGGTGCGGCCGGGCCGCGAACACCAGGGTGACCGGCCCCGGCCACAATTGCTCGGCAATCCTGCGCAGGCGTTCGTCCTTGCGCCGAGCGAGAGCGAGCGCCGCGGATATCGAATCGGCCAGAAGCAGAAAAGGTCCCGTCCGCCCCTTGAAGAATTGCAGGCGACGTATCCCCTCGGGATGCAGGGCGGCCGCCACTCCGGCCACGGTGCCGGTCGCATGTGCGAGCAATCCACCGTGCATCAGAATGCGGGCGGCGCGCAGCGCCGCCAATTTGCGTCCGATCTTCAGTCGCGCATCCCGCCGGAAACCGCCTTCGTCCAGGTGCGGCGCTCGGCCTCCAGTTTGGCCGTCAGGGCGGTATCATCCTGAGCCAGCATCTGGACGGCCAGCAGGGCGGCGTTTTTGGCGCCATTGATGGCGACGGTGGCCACGGGAACCCCCGCCGGCATCATCACCGTCGAATAAAGCGCATCCTTCCCCTGCAGGGTCCCGGCGGCAAGGGGCACGCCAACGACCGGCTTGACGGTATGGGCAGCCACCAAGCCCGCCAGATGCGCGGCCATGCCCGCGGCGCAGATAAAGACCCGACAACCGGCCGCCTCCGCATCCTTCACGGCCTGAACGGTCGCCTCCGGCATGCGATGAGCCGAGCGCACCAGTACCTCGTGAGCAATGCCGTAGGCGGACAGTACATTCCCCGTCTCGGCCATCCGCGGCCGATCGGACTCGCTTCCCAGCAGAATCAGCACCTCGATCTTCTTCATGCTCTATCCCCGCTTCTCAAGAATGGATGGACCTCCATGCCGGCGGACGCCGTCCTTCAGGATCGATCTTTTTCCCTTGCCACCGCCCGCCAACCGATGTCATGACGGTAGAATCCCCCGGGCCAGTCCAGTTTCTCAAGCGCCGCGTATGCCCGGGCCTGCGCCTCGCTTACGGATGCCCCCAGCGCCGTCACGCCGAGTACACGTCCACCGGCATTGACGATTTTGCCGTCACGCCTTGCAGTCCCGGCATGAAACACGACGACACCGGCCGCCTCGACCGCCTCAAGGCCCCGGATCTCCTGTCCCTTTTCGTAGGCTCCGGGATAGCCGCGCGAGGCAACGACCACGGTGAGGGCGGCGCGCGCATCCCAATGCAGCCGCATGCCGTCAAGCCGCCCTTCCGCCGCCGCGAGCAGAACTTCACCGAGATCCGATTGCAATCTGCACATCAACGGCTGGCATTCCGGATCACCGAAACGCACATTGAATTCAAGAACCTTGGGGCCTTCCGGAGTCAGCATGACACCGGCGTACAAGGTACCGGTGAATTCAATGCCCCGCTGCCTCAAGGCCACGATGGTCGGACGAGCGATCTCTTCCAGCACCTGCTCGGCGATGCCCGGCGTGATGCAGGGCGCCGGTGAATAGGCTCCCATGCCCCCGGTATTCGGACCCTTGTCACCGTCGAGCAGGGCCTTGTGATCCTGACTCGCGGGCAGGGGCAGAATCGCATCGCCGGAAACGATGAACAGACAGGAGGCTTCTTCACCCTGCAGATATTCCTCGATAACCACCTTTGATCCGGCGGGGCCGAAACGGCCACCGCTCAGCATGCCGCGAACGGAATCGAGGGCTTCCGCCTCCGATTGGGCCACCACCACCCCCTTGCCCGCAGCCAGCCCGGAGGCCTTGATCACCACCGGCAGGCCGAAACGTCGCAGGGCATCGGTGGCCGCCTGGAGATCCTCGTGGACCTCGAAACGGGCGGTCGGCACGCCGGCCTCCTGCATCAGATGCTTGGCAAAGGCCTTGCTGCCTTCCAGCCGGGCGGCGGCTTGCCGGGGGCCGAAAACGGCGAACCCCTCGGCATGCAGACGATCGGCCAACCCGGCCACCAAGGGAGCCTCCGGACCGACGACGACCAATCGCGGCCGTTCGGAACGGGCAAGTTCAAGCAATGCCTCGAGATCGCCTGCACCAACGGGAAGGCAACGGGCCTCGCGGGCAATGCCGGCATTGCCGGGAGCGCAGATCACACCGGAAACCGACGGCGAGCGCTTGAGCTTCCAGCACAACGCATGTTCACGGCCGCCGCCACCGACCACGAGAACCTTCATCGGCCAACTCCCTGAAGGCCCGGACGTCGACAGCCTGACAACCCTTGCACCCGCATCCATCCGGACGCCCCGGGCCTCTGGCCGGACGACGCGGGAAATGCCAGCATACGCCCATGAGTCATGAACCGTCGCCTTTCGATCACGCGGCCGACGAGGTCGTGAAACTGGGCAACCACCTGGCCGATGCCGATCCAAGCTCCGATCTCTGGGATATCGCCGACGGCCTTCTCGCCGGGGCGATCCACTACTGGCTGTATGCGCACCAGCCGTGCGGCCGACCGGATTGCCGGGACTGCGCACCGATCGCCACAGCCGAGTTGCGGTTGCAGGAGCTGAAGCGACTGAGTGAAGAACTTGTCCGCGAAAGCGGCTACTTCCACGCCCCGACCGACCGGAACGTCGGTCACGCCTGAGAAGGACTGCGCATAACGCATCAGTGCCGGAAATGGCGGATGCCGGTGAACACCATGGCGATCTCGTGCTCGTCGGCGGCGGCGATTACCTCGGCATCCCGGATCGAGCCGCCCGGTTGAATGACGGCGGCGGCCCCGGCCTCGGCCAGGGCGTCGATTCCGTCACGGAAGGGAAAGAAGGCATCCGAGGCCACGGCCGAACCGCGAATGGCCAGACCTCCGTGAACCGCGGCGATGCGGGTCGAATTGACCCTGTTCATCTGCCCGGCGCCGATTCCCAGGGTCACGCATTCCTTGGCGAAGACGATGGCATTCGACTTGACATGCTTGGCCACGGTCCAGGCGAAAAGCATGTCCCGCCACTCGGCCTCGTTGGGCTCGCGCTTCGAGACCACCCTGCATGCGGTGCGATCGAGGATGTGCGCATCCCTATCCTGCACGAGCAAGCCGCCGTTCACGCGCTTGAAGTCCCACCCGCTGCGTACGGGTTCGGCACCCGGGGCGGAAAGCAGGCGCAGGTTCTTCCTTGCCGCCAGAATCTTGCGGGCGTCCTCGGAGATTCCGGGAGCGATCACAACCTCCATGAAGGTCTCGGCAATCAATCCGGCGGTGGCGGCGTCCAGGGGCCGGTTGAAGGCGGCGATACCGCCGAAAGCGGACACCGGATCGGCCGCCCTCGCCTTTTCATAGGCTGCGGCCTGATCCGCATCCACGGCCACGCCGCAGGGATTGGCATGCTTGACAATGACAGCGGCGGCATCGGAAAAATCGCGCACCAGGGCATAAGCCGCATCGGCATCGGCGATGTTGTTGTAGGAGAGAGGCTTGCCCTCCTGCAGCACCTCGCAATCCGCCATGGAGACGCCGACATCCTCCGGATCGGCGTAAAACGTCGCCGCCTGATGCGGATTCTCGCCGTAACGCAGATCGCGGGCGCGCACAAACTGGCGCGTGAGGATGTCGGGAAAGGCGCGGCGACTACCGTCCGCATTCAGGGAGGAAAAGTAATTGGCGATGGCGCCGTCGTAGGCCGCCGTGTGCGCAAAGGCCTTGATGGCCAGGGCCCGCCGCCGTAATGCATCCGGACCGCCGGCTTGGATGGACTCAAGCAGATCGTCGTAATCGATCGGGTCCACAACGACGATCACGAAATCGTGATTCTTGGCCGCCGCCCGGATCATGCATGGCCCGCCGATGTCGATGTTCTCGATCGCCTGCTCCACGCTGCAGTCGGGATTCGCCGTCGTTTCCCGGAAGGGATAGAGATTGACACACACGAGATCGATCGGCTCGATGCCATGCACACGCATGGCCTCGGCATCGGCATCGCGGCGGGCGAGAATGCCCCCGTGCACCTTCGGATGCAGCGTCTTGACGCGGCCGCCCATCATCTCGGGCACACCCGTGAGATCGCTGACCTCCCGTACGCCGATCCCCGCTTCGCGTAGCAGGCGCGCCGTGCCGCCGGTCGAAACAATCTCTACACCCGTCGCGGCAAGGCCGCGTGCAAAATCCACGACCCCGGACTTGTCGGATACGCTGATCAGGGCGCGGCGGATTCGGACTTTTCTGGCGGGCATCGCAATCACTCCTGAAATCGTCAAAAGCGAGCCGCTACGCTACAAATCCACGGAGCGCGCGCAAGCGATATCAAGTCTTCCGCCGGAACGGGAGAGGCGACGCGCTATGGAGGGAAAGCGCAAGTGAATGCATGATTGCAACATGAAGCAAGCGGCAGGCCGACGGCGGGCGTTGATTCCTCTGTGGATCAAGCTCCCCTACACACTTTTCGTGTGCGTGCTGGTTCCGGTCTACTGGCATTACAACGGCCCCGCCAACTTCCTGTGGTTCTCGGATTTCGCCCTGTTGCTGACGACGGTTGCGCTGTGGCGGGAGAATCGCTTGCTTGCCGGCATGATGAGCCTGGCAACGCTGTTGCCCGAGATCGGATGGAACATCGACTTCTTCAGTCGTCTCCTTTTCGGTTTCGGCCCGGCAGGAGCGGACGGAACCCATTACATGTTCGATCCCTCCATTCCCTTGCCGGTCCGGACCCTGTCGCTGTTCCATGTTTTTCTGCCATGGCTTTTGCTCGGATTGGTCATCCGACTCGGCTATGAACCGCGGAGCCTGCGATGGCAGACCCTGCTGGCCTGGATCGTACTGCCGGCCAGCTATCTCGCGACCGATACCGCGCACAACATCAACTTCGTGCTCGGGTTCGGTATGCCGCCGCAAACAGGGATGCCGCCGCTTCTGTATCTGGCGCTTTTGATGCTGCTTCTCCCTCTTTGCATCTACCTGCCGACCCACCTGCTTTTGATCGGTATCAACAGCAGGCGGCACCGGAAACAGAAGGAGAGGAACGGTGCTGAAGGAAAGCCGGGCTCGGGGTCGCCCACGCCCGGATCAGACCCCTGAATACTGGGCATGAAACCTCCGGGCATGCGTGTCCGGGAGTTTGTTCAGAGCCGAGATCAGGGCCTTGGCCGAGGCCACGATGATGTCCGTATCCTTTCCCTGGCCGTTGACGATACGACCGTCGTTCTGGAGACGAACCGTCACTTCGCCTTGGGCATCCGTGCCGGAGGTGATGGCGTTGACCGAATAGAGCAGCAGCTTCCCGTGCGGTTCGACCAGGGAATTGATGGCCTTGAAGGTGGCATCCACCGGCCCGTCGCCCTCGCTCGTCGCCTTGTGCAACTCGCCGTTGATCTCGAGTTCCACCGCGGCCACCGGTGTATCGCCCGTCCCGGAGGCCACATGCAGGCTGACCAATTTGATGCGCTCGGATTCCACCGCCTCGGTGTGCTCGAGGATGGAGATCAGATCCTCATCGAAGATTTCCTTCTTCTTGTCCGCCAGGATCTTGAAACGCTCGAAAACCAGATCGAGCTGCTCCCGGTCCAGTTTGATGCCCAGCTCGGCGTAGCGGGATTTGAGGGCGGCGCGGCCCGAATGTTTGCCCAGCACCATGCGGTTGGTGGCCCAACCCACGGATTCCGGTGTCATGATCTCGTAGGTCTTGTGATGCTTGAGAACACCATCCTGATGAATACCAGCCTCGTGGGCGAAGGCGTTGGCGCCGACGATGGCCTTGTTCGGCTGCACCGGCATGCCGGTGATCTGGGACACCAGTCGGGACACCGGCACGATGCGGGTGGTATCGATACCGGTTTCCAGGTCGTAGCGATCGCAGCGGGTGCGCAGAATCATGACAATCTCTTCTAGTGAAGCATTGCCCGCACGCTCGCCCAGGCCGTTGATCGTGCATTCGACCTGCCGGGCGCCGTTTTCGATCGCCGCCAGGGAATTGGCCACCGCCAGGCCCAGATCGTTGTGGCAGTGCACCGAGAAAACGGCCCGATCCGAATTGGGCACCCGTTCCCGGATGGTCCGAATGCGCGCACCGAATTCCTCCGGCGTCATGTAGCCGACGGTGTCCGGGATGTTGATGACCCGGGCACCGGCATCGATGGTCGCCTCCACCACGCGGCAGAGAAAATCCATCTCCGAGCGTCCGGCGTCCTCGGCCGAAAATTCAACCTCCGGTGCCAGATTGCGCGCCTGTTTCACGGCCTCCACCGCTCGCTTGAGCACCTCTTCCGGATCCATGCGCAGTTTGGCCTGCATGTGGATGGGGCTGGTGGCGATGAAGGTGTGGATTCGCCCCCTGTCCCCGGCCGGCCGGATGGCTTCGGCGGCGCGTTCGATGTCCTTGGGATTGGCGCGGGCCAGAGCGGCGATCCTCGGCCCCTCCACCTCCGAAGCGATGCGGTGGACGGCTTCGAAATCCCCCGGCGAGGCGATCGGGAAGCCGGCCTCGATGATGTCCACACCCATGGTGGCCAGGGCCTGGGCCACACGCAACTTCTCCTCGAGGTTCATCGAACACCCCGGCGATTGTTCACCGTCGCGCAGCGTGGTGTCAAAAATATCGATCCGCTCCGACATCTTCTTACTCCTTGGTTCCGGCAAAAAAAACGGACCGCAGGAATTTCCGACGGCCCGTATGCATTCAACACGAATGCTCAATGCATCATGGACCGCTTTTGTGCAGGCACAGTCGCAACAACCGCCCGCCGGCAAGTCGATGGAAAAACGAAAACATGTGCGGAGTCAAGCACTCCCCACCGTGACTGTCAATGGATATCAAGGAGTGTCATCCATGCCAATAAAGGTAGAGGTGGCGCCCGCGTATGGGGTAATCCCTGACCAGCCTGCCCAGTTCCGGCTGCGTAACCTCGGTCATGATGAACACGCCATGCTCCTTGCCGCGATACCAGCGGATGTAGTGCTGCGGCGGCAATTGCACGTTCATGTAGGCGGCCACGCCTATACCTGAGGCAATGTCGTTCTCGGTGCGCACCGGCTTGCCCTTGGTGCGTTGCAGGATGTCGGCGGCCACGGCCTTCAGGCTGTGATTGGGTCGCCAGTCTTTGAGCCACGGGAGAACCGCGAAGCTGTACGGAATCTTGAGCACCAGCACCAGTATGCAGAGCCTCAGAGCCGTACGCATCCTTTGCGCCGGCAGTTCCAGAAGCCATCCGGTCAAAAGCAGGCTTGCGGGGCCGTAAAGAGGCACGAGATAGCGGGGGGAGCCGCCGGCGGCCAGCCAGAAGGGGGCGAACCATGCCAGAATGATCATGGCCAACGGTACGAGGGGACCCTTGAACGTGGGCCGCCAGCGTCCTCGCATCAACAACCACAGCAGCAGAAGGCTGATCGGCAGGGCCCGGAACAAAAACACGAAGGGGAACGTCAGCCAGTGCCGGAGGTAGTGGGAGAGACTGTAGCCGTGAAAGTTGCGCAGGATATCATGCCACGTAACCAAGGTGTTGGCGTCGGAGTGGATGATTGCCGCCTGGAATCCAAGCGGCGGAATCAAGGCCATCAGGACCGGAAGGAGAAATCGCGGGCGGCCGAGCAGCCTCCCTTTGCGCAACCACAGTAGAAGAATCAGGCCGGCCATCCCGTACAGCACGTAGGCGGTGAAATTCTTCGTCAGGTAGGCAAGGGTAATCAAACACAGGGACAGAACAAGCCAGCCTGCATGCTCATGCGCAAGCGCCAGCCACAGGCATGCCACAGCGGCAAAGATCAGAAATCCGAATGTGGCATCGGCATAGCCCAACCAGCCGTACCAGAAACAAACCTCCCCCATGGTCAGATAGATGAGCGCCGCCAACCATGCCGCGTACCGCCGACGTGGGAAAAGGCGGCGGGCCATCTGGGCGGCAACCGCGGCCGAACCCCAGGAGGCAGCCACCGAAACCAGCCGTTGCGCGAGATCCACATGCTCCCAGCCGATCAAGGAGGCAAGCAGTATCACCGGCCAGTGGAACAGGGGCGGATGCGGCCACACGCTCCCAAGGATCGAGGGATGCCACCAATCCTGGCGCACGTGCATCTCCCAGGCCTTGACGGCATACAGCCCTTCCTCCCCGACGTATTCCATGATCGGCAAGGGCAGCAACATGAAGCTGGCGGCGACAAGAACCGACAGCTTGATCAAGCGGCTAGCATCGGCCACGGGATCCACGCCGTCCTGCGCGCAGGAGACAGATCGAAGAGACGAGATCATGATGTCGTTTTCGTCTCACCGAGCTTCCGCAGGGGTTTCGCCGGCACTCCGGCCACCACCGTGTATGCCGGAACATCCCGGGTCACCACCGCGCCCGCGCCGACAACGGCGCATTCCCCAACGGTCACGCCCGGTGCAATCACGGCATTGGCGCCGACAAAAGCCCCGCGCCGGAGGTGGACCGGCGCTTGCATGGACGGCAGATGCTTTTGCAGGGGATGATCCGCATACCCCGGGTTGGTGTGGGTGAGAATGTGCACCCGCGCCGCCAAAGTGACTTCGTCTTCGATGAGGATGCGGTCGGCCATGTCCAACAGCACCTCATTGCCGACATAACACCGGTGCCCGATCGTGAGCCCGCGCAATCCCGTACGGTAGAGGTTGTAGAAACGGACGTTCTGCAGAACCGCATCGGCACGGACATCGGCTCCGAGCAGGCGAAGGAAGGCCCAGCGCAGCGGCGGCAGGAACATCAACGGATAGATTCCCATCGCCAAGGTCATCAGCACAAAGCGGATCAGTTTTGCCGGTCCCACTTCCCGCCAAGCCCGCATCAGCGCCCCCTGTTCCGCCACCACAGGCGCAGCAGACTGGAGAGATGGCGAAGCATGTCCGGCCACACATGCACGGTGCTGGTCTTCTCCGGCCGGCGGATGAATAGGCAGGGGATCTCAATGACCTTCAGACCGCTGCGCTGCGCCCGGAAAACGACTTCCGTGTCCCAGAACCAGCGCCGATCTTCGCATTGCGCCAGAACCGGAAGAATGGACTTGCGGCGAAAAAACTTGAAGCCGGCCTCGGAATCCCGGATCGGAAGCCGGATCAGGGCATGGGAAAGGGCGCGGAAACCGATGCTGAGCACATGCCTGGCCAGCACAATGGGATGGAGATGCAGCTTGTAGACACGTTGAGCCACCACCACATCTGCATCGTGCCGTTCGATGGCATCGATTGCGGGGAGGATGTACCAGGGGCCGACCTCCAGGTCGATGTCCAGATAACCGGCGATCTCGCCCCGGGCGAGCAAAAGCCCTTCCTGCACCGTCGCGCCTCGCCCCCGGTTCCTTTCATGCAAGCGCAGCGTCACGTTCTCCCTGCCCGCCAGCATCTGCTGCAGGATCTGCGGCGTTTCATCGCTGGATGCGTCATCGATCACGATCAACTCGTAGCGTTTCCCCGAGGCCGCAAGCACGCGCTCCAACGCCGGCAGACTCTCGCGCAGATGCTCGGCCTCCTGGTAGCAGGCCACGATGACGGACATCTCCACCGCCTCGGCACTCATGCCCTCACCATGAAATCCCGGTGTTCGGTGTCCGGCCGGGGCATCGATACGGAACTCGCCATCCCATCCTCATGGAATCAACCGCATGCATCCGGATCATCCTGTCTGCACTGCATGATCAGATGCGTGTAGGGCACAAAAAGCAAATCATGGCGAACCTCGGCCCTCACCCTGGAAAAATGACTGGTGGCAAGTGCCCGATAGACCTCCGGGCGGCGCACATTGCGCCCCCGGTCCTGCAGAATCAGCCACCGTGCCAGGGAACTCTGATCCGCAAGCAAACAAGGATCGAGGGTGATCAACACACCGCCCTTCCGCAGAGCACTTGCGGCCAGATTGAACAACTCGTGCGCTTGCACATCATCCAGATGGTGCAACATACCCATAGCGAGCACCAGATCAAAGTCATGCCGCGGGAATTCTTTCACCTCCTCGAGCCGTTGTACCCGCAACAACCCTCGGCGACCGAACCGCCGCTTGGCACATTCGATGTAGTCCGGGCTGGCGTCGAATCCCTCGTAGCTCCAGTCGGCCGGCAGAAACTTGAGAATTTCGGCGGTCCCGCATCCGATGTCGAGCATGCGTAGATGCGGCCGGTGGGGAAAATACTCTTGCACCACCAAGCGTCGCATACGTTCGGCCCCAAGGAGTCGTTGCAGGGCATTGTAAGCCCAAGGCCGGGATAACGATGCCCGCAGTCCGGATGCAATCTGAGCCATGCCTAGCTCGAAGACTTCATGCGATCGTGCCTGGCATACGGACAGGACGGAGCGATGAGAAGACGTCTCTCCACCCTCCGCCCTCGGCCCACTTTCGCCGCATGGACAAGCCAGGTGCCGTGGAATGCAAAACGTCCGATGTCCACCGATCATCCCTCTTCATCGGATTTCTTGATCCGTCACGAAATGATGGCCTCGACACCCGAAGCCATCTTGTTTTGATCATCCGCCATGCGCTTGACCGCCCATTCCCGGCTTGCTCCCGTACCGAATCTTTTTCAACTCGAAGACCATTGGCGTGGCCCAGGCCGGCGGCAGGCGCCGCAACATGCGCACGGCGACCGGAGATGCCAGCAGGTGTGCGGGCCCGGATGCCACCCCCGTGTGCCGTTGCCTGAACCACGGATCCGTGTGCAGGCGTTCCAGCGCCCGTGCCAGAAGCGCCTTTCGAAAATGCACCCGCAATCGCCTGCGGCGGGCAAAGCCCCGCACCTGGGAGAGGGTGATGAAATTCAGCGAATGCCAAACTTCAAGATCCGCATCGGCAGGAAGAAACATCTTACGACTCAACTCCGGAGCATGTCGGAACACCGGAATGCCGTAATGGGGCTCGTAAGGTACGGTGTAGTTCGGACAGGCATGAATCATCAGACCGTCTTCTTGCAACACCTCCAGCATGGCCTCAAGGGCCCGGCGCCAGTTCGGGATGTGTTCGATCACGTTGTTGCTGAAGATCAGGTCGAAGCATCCGTTCCGATCCCGGCACAAGCGCTCGGCCGGAATGGAGAGAACCTCAAGATCGGGAGATTCAAGCTGTTCCAGGATCACCCGCCGGGCATGCGCAAAGAAGCCGTACCCTCCCAGTCCAGGCTCCAGGGCCGTGACCCGAAACCCCTGGCGCCGCAGAAAGAGACTGAAAAGACACAAACCGGCACCCACTTCCAGCAACCGTTTGTCTGGGTCGAGATGAGGGGCGACGAGATCGAGGGTGGCACGTGCCTCGTTGGAGAAAATATCCAGCAAGGTGGTAATCTCGGACGGATTCCGGCCCGTTGCCTCACGGATGCTCTCGACCAAACGCCGCCGCGGCAGGGCGGCCAGGAAATGCTCAAGCGCCGCTTTCAATCGATCCATTCACGACCATGCCTGGATATTGTTGACGGTGTGTCAGAGACGGCTGGCACGGTGGCGCAGCAGATGATCGGCCAGGGTAAGTGCCAGCATGGCTTCGGCGATCGGCACGGCACGGATGCCCACGCAGGGATCGTGTCGGCCGCGGGTTACGATCTCGGTCTCGTTGCCGTGGATGTCCACGGTGGGTCGGGGTTTGGGGATCGAGGATGTCGGCTTCAAGGCCAGGCGCACGCGGATGGCGTCGCCGTTGGAGATGCCGCCCAGGATGCCGCCGGCATGATTCGTGACAAAGCCATCCTTGCGCATGGCATCGCCGAATTCCGAACCCCGGGCCTCGATGCAGGCAAAGCCGTCGCCAATCTCAACCCCCTTGACGGCCGGAATGGACATCATGGCCTTGGCGATGTCGGCATCCAATTTGTCGAACACCGGCTCACCCAATCCGGGGAGCATCCCATGCGCCTCCACACGCACGCCGGCCCCGATTGAATCGCCATCCCTGCGCAACGCATCCAGAAATTCCGCCATCCTCTTCGCCGCTTCGGCATCGGGACAGAAAAAGGGATTGCGGCCGATCTCATCGGGATCGAAGCGCTGCGGATCGACACGCACCGGTCCGATCTCGTCCACCCAACCCGTGATGCGAATGCCTGCCAGCTCGATCAGGAGCTTGCGGGCGATGGCCCCCGCGGCCACCCGCATGGCGGTTTCCCGGGCGCTGGCACGGCCGCCGCCGCGCCAATCGCGGTGACCGTATTTTTCGAAATAGGTCATGTCCGCATGACCGGGGCGGAACTTGTCCTTGATGTCCTCGTAATCCCGACTCCGGATGTCGGTGTTGCGGATCAGGAGCGCAATCGGGCAACCGGTCGTCTTGCCCTCGAAGACACCGGAGAGGATTTCCACACGATCCACCTCTCGCCGCTGGGACGTGTATTTGCTTTGTCCGGGCCGCCGGCGGTCGAGATCGGGCTGGATATCGCCTGCGGACAGCGCAAGCCCGGCCGGGCATCCCTCCACGATGGCCACAAGGGCCGGACCATGCGACTCGCCGGCCGTGCTGACGCGAAAAATCTGCCCGAAGGAAGAACCGGACATTCCTATCCCTCGCCCGGATCGCCGGCACCGATACTGAAACCGCCGTCGACGTAATGCACCTCCCCGGTGACACCGGAGGCCCAGTCCGACAGCAGATACACGGCGGCGTTGCCCACCTCTTCCTGGGTGACGTTGCGCTTCAGCATGGCTCCACGCGCGCTCTTGGCCATCAAATGCCTGAAATCGCCGACCCCGGACGCGGCCAGGGTGCGAATCGGTCCGGCGGAGATGGCGTTGACACGGATCCCGTCCGGCCCCAGATCCTGGGCCAGATAGCGCACGCTCGATTCCAGAGCCGCCTTGGCCACCCCCATCACGTTGTAGTTCGGCACGGCGCGCACGGCGCCCAGAAAAGTCATCGTCAGCATGGCCCCCCCGGGACGCATCAGGTGCGCCGCGCGGCGGGCGCAGGCAATAAACGAATAGGCGGAAATGTCGAGCGCGAGTTTGAAATCAGCGCGGGTCGTATCCATGAACCGGCCCTTGAGTGCATCCTTGTTGGCATAGGCGATGGAATGCACGAGGAAGTCCAGACTTCCGAAATGCTCCTCCACCTTTGCAAAAAAAGCATCGAGCTGCGCGTCGTCGCCGACGTCCAGCGGCTCGACAAAATCGGCACCAACCGAAGCGGCCAGGGGCTGAACGCGCTTTTTCAGAGCCTCCCCGAGATAATTGAAGCCCAGCTCCGCCCCTTCCCGCCGGCAGGCCCTGGCGATGCCCCAGGCGATGGATCTGTCGTTGGCGACGCCAAGCACCAAGCCCTTCTTACCGTTCAACAATCCCACAAAACTCCCCCTTCCTCAACCCGCACGGGCCACTCCGAGTGGAGCGTTTTTTTGCTGAACGCTATCAGGAGAGTGGGGAAAGCGCACGCATTCACGCCCTGGTTCATGTGATTTCCTCGATCGCCTCCATTTCCGCATCCGAGAAACCAAAATAGTGCCCGATCTCATGGATGAGCACGTGACGGATGCAATGACCCACATCCTCCCCGTGGCGACGACACCAGGCGAGGATGGGCTGGCGGTAGAGATGGATCATGTCCGGAACCTGTCCGGCGTAAGTGCTGCCGCGCTCGGGCAGGGGGCATCCGCGGTAAAGGCCAAGCAGATCGAGCGCGGATTGCGCCTTCATGCGTGCAAGCGTCTCCGCATCCGGGTAAGCCTCCGTGACGATGACGACATTCTCCAAGGCCCGAACGAAACGTTCAGGCAACGAAGCAAACGTGGCCTCGGCCAGGCGTTGGAAGGCGTCGGCATCCATGCCCCTATCCTATGTCCTTCTCAAGCGCATCGGCAATGCGCCGATAAAGGAAGGGTATCGACCCGGAAGGGAAAAGAAGGCATGAAATTTGCTGGTGGATGTTTTGACATGGATCAATGAGCCAGTATTTTCCAATCCATAAATGAGCCTGAAAGTGGCGGCATGGTATGAGGAG
>CAZHOU010000016.1:0-18078 GCA_964534165.1 uncultured Zetaproteobacteria bacterium | reverse complement strand
TCATACCATGCCGCCACTTTCAGGCTCATTTATGGATTGGAAAATACTCGAACAGGCCTGCAGCATCGTCCGCCGGGCGGGAGGGATATGCGTAATGGATTTTTGCATCGCCGTGGCCTGCCGTCTTCTCGGTATCGGCCCATGATCCCGACCGTGCATCGGCCACCCGGCCTTGAACCAGTCTTCGTCTACGCCGGTCCTGCCAGGATGGCATTGATCCAACGGCCGAGATCCCGGATTTCCTCGTCGCAAACCCGATGCCCGACCGGATAGGCATGCCATTCCACCCGGCAACCAGCTTCCGCAAGGCGCCGCCGCGTAAGCACTCCCAGATCAAACGGGACTACGGGATCCTCCTTGCCATGGGCCAGGAAGATGGGGGTGGCCCTGGCTTCCGGCCGTATCTCCTCCTGCAAATGCTTCGGCCGCAACAGATAGCCGGATAAGGCAATGATCCCGGCCAGGGGCCGGGGCTGCCGCAGGCCGCAATAAAGGGCCATGGCCGCACCTTGAGAGAAGCCGGCGAGAATGATGCGCTGCGGCCGGATGTCATGCATCTCCTGTTGCTCGATCAACAACTGGATTTGCCGGGCGGAACGCAGAATGCCTTCCTTGTCGTGCTCGAGGCCGTGAGCTGTCGGTCGGATATCGTACCATGCGGGCATGATATAACCGCCGTTGATGCTGACCGGTATGGCCGGAGCGTTCGGGAAGACGAAACGCAGCCTTAGATCCTGGCGCAGTCCCAACTGCGGCACAATCGGCTCGAAATCGTGGCCGTCGGCACCGAGCCCATGCAGCCAGATCAGGGATGCATCCGGATTTTCTCCCGTTTCCACAACGACCTTTTCCAACGGATGCACATGCATGCGGCAATCCTGCCGCCTTTGCGGCTTTCTGTCTTGTCCCGCTTGTGGTTCAATCCGAACTCATGGGAAGGCGTCATCTGCACATCTCCGGCATCGGCGGTACGGCGATGGCCGCGGTCGCCAGGCTGGCCTTGGATGCCGGCTGGAGGGTCACGGGGTCGGATGCCGATGTTTATCCGCCGATGTCGGAATACCTGGCGGCCATGGGAATGGAAATCCGACCCTTTGCGGCCGCCAACCTGGAACCCCCGCCGGATCGGGTGGTCATCGGCAACGCCCTCAGCCGTGGAAACGTGGAAGTGGAAGCGGTGCTGGATCGCGGTCTGCCCTACATCTCCGGCCCCCGCTTCATCGGCGAGGAAGTGCTGCCCGGGCGCCATGCCGTGGTCGTGACCGGCACCCATGGGAAGACGACCACGGCCTCCATGTTGGCCCACATCCTCGAGGTTGCGGGTCTTGAGCCCGGCTTCATGATTGGCGGCGTGCTGGAGAACTTCGGTGGCGGGGCCCGCCTCGGTCGCGGCCGCCACTTCGTGATCGAGGGCGATGAGTACGATACGGCCTTCTTCGACAAGCGCTCGAAATTCCTGCACTACCACGCCCGCACACTGATCCTGAACAATCTCGAATACGACCATGCCGACATCTTCCCCGACATCGGCGCCATCCAGAAACAGTTTCACCATCTCGTCCGGACCGTACCGGCCAGCGGGCGCTTGATCGTCAATGCCGACGACCCCCACCTTGCCGAAGTGCTGGCCATGGGTTGCTGGACGCCGGTGATCTCCTTCGCACAACGGGGAGGAGCCGACGCCGAGTGGCACTGGCAGGCCGAGGACGAGCGGGGTTCGGCCTTCCGTCTTCTTCACGGCGGTCGCCGGGTGTTGACGCTGCATTGGCATCTGCTCGGCCGCCACAACATCGCCAATGCCTGCGCCGCGACCGCGGCGGCCACGGCACTGGGAGTGGAACCGGCCACCGTACGCCGGGCACTGGCCGGCTTCAAAGGTGTACGCCGTCGCATGACCCTGGTGGGAGAAGAGGCCGGGGTACGCATCTACGACGACTTCGCGCACCACCCCACGGCCATTGCACACGTGGTCGCCGCCGCCCGCGCCGCCATGTGTGGGAACGGCCGCCTGTGGGTGATCCTCGAGCCGCGCAGCAACACGATGCGCACCCGGATCCACCAGAAGCGGCTGCCGTCGTGCCTCCGTGCCGCGCAGCGGGTGATTCTGGTTCCCCCCGAGGGTCGCAATCTCAAACCCGACGATCGCCTGGATGTTGAGGCGGTGTGCCGCGAACTCGGAGCGCACGCCCGCGTTCTTCCAGATGTGGAGGCCATTGTTCGGTATGTGACGCCCCGTGTTCGAAAGGGCGATCATGTGTTGATCCTTTCCAACGGCGGCTTCGGCGGCATCCAAGAGCGGCTGCTTGCAGCCTTGCGCGAGTTGTAAGCGAAGAAGGCGCAAATCCGACTTCAAAACAAAATCACACAAGGAGGCATCGAAATGAAGATCGTTCGCGCTGCCGTTGCCGGTTTCATCGCCACCGTCGTGTTGTCCCTGGTCATGGTGATGAAGATGAAGATGGGGCTGATGCCGGGATTGAATGCCATCAAGATGCTGACCGTCATGGCCCATGGCATGATTGGCACGCCGGCGGCTCCCTGGGTCGGATGGGGCGCCCATTTCATGATCGGCACGCTGCTGTGGGGGGTTCTGTTTGCGCTCTCAAACCCGATACTGCCGGGATCAAGCCCGCTTTCCAAAGGCTTGGCCTTCAGCGTGCTGGCATGGTTGCTGATGATGATTCTGGTGATGCCCATGGCGGGGGCCGGATTCTTCGGTCTCGGTATGGGTGTGATGGCGCCGGTCATGACACTGCTTTTGCATCTCCTTTACGGGGCCGTTCTCGGCCTGGTGTACGGGGGGCTTTCGCACAGCGCCTGATCGCGGCCCGGAGTGGAGACCCGCTCCGCCTACCGTGGAAGCGGGGGAATCGCTATGCTTGCACCCATGCGTGCAAGTAGGTTCTTTTCACCCACCCTGCGTGAGGATCCGGCCGACGCCGATATCGTCTCCCACAGACTGCTTCTGCGCGCCGGTTACATCCGCCGTGTGACTTCCGGAGTCTACGATTTCCTGCCGCTCGGGCTGCGCGTGTTGCGTCGCATCGAGAAGGTGGTGCGCGAGGAGATGGATGCCGTGGGGGCGCAGGAGATCCTGATGCCGATGGTGCAACCGGCCGAGCTGTGGCAGCAATCCGGGCGTTGGCGGAAATACGGTCCCGAGCTTTTGCGCTTCAAGGATCGGCATGGCCATGATTCCTGCCTCGGACCCACGCACGAAGAAGTGGTGTGTGATCTGGTACGGCGGGAATTGCGCTCCTACAAGCAATTGCCGCTGACGCTCTACCAAATCCAGAGCAAGTTCCGGGATGAGGTGCGCCCGCGCTACGGGCTGATGCGCGGACGCGAGTTCATCATGAAGGATGCCTATTCCTTCCATGCCGATGACGAGGACCTGCAACGTGAATACCGCCGCATGTACGATGCCTACAGCCGCATCTTCACCCGTCTGGGGCTGAAATTCCGCGCCGTCGAAGCCGATACGGGCGCCATCGGCGGTCACACCTCGCACGAGTTTCATGTCCTGGCGGCGTCGGGAGAGGACCTGATCGCCCATTGCAGCGGCTGCGATTACGCCGCCAACGTGGAGAAGGCCCGGACCCTCCGCGACACGCCCTCGGGGGAGTGTGCCGCGCTTGCGGAGGTCGAGACGCCCGACGTCACCGCGGCCGAGGAGGTGGCGGCTTTTCTCGGCATGGCTCCCGCCCTGTTGGTGAAAACACTGCTTTACCGCATCCATGGCGGCGATTCGGACGGAAAGATCGTCGCCGCCTGCATTCGCGGAGATGATCAATTGCAGGAAGTGAAGCTCAAACACGCCGTCGACGCCGACGATTTGGCACTGGCGACGGAGGATGAAATCCGTTCAGTGGGCGGCGTAGCGGGATTTGCGGGGCCCCTGGGACTCCGATGCCGGGTCATCGTCGACGATACCCTGAAGGGCGCCTCCGGACTTGCGGCCGGTGCCAACAAAAAGGATCGCCATATCCGGGGCCTCGACATGGAACGCGATTTGCCGCACGCCGTGTATGCCGATCTGCGCCAGACACGGGCGGGGGACCGGTGCCGGCATTGCGGCGCCCCTGTGGCATTATCGCACGGTATTGAAGTGGGGCAGGTTTTTTCTCTCGGCCGGCGCTATACTGAACCGATGGACGTTTGCTTCCAGGCAAAGAACGGCAGGCGCATCCCGGCCACCATGGGTTGTTACGGCATCGGAATTTCACGGCTTGTCGCCGCCGTCGTCGAGCAGTGCCATGATGAGACGGGCATCGCTTGGCCCATGCATCTGGCGCCTTTTCATGCCGTGCTCATCTCCATCGGCGATACCGAGAGAGTGACGCAGGCCTCCAGGCGGCTTTATGAAGCCCTGCAGGAGGCCGGCGTGCAAGTGTTGTGGGACGACCGCAATGAGCGTCCCGGCGTCAAGTTCAGGGACGCCGAGCTGATCGGGATTCCGCTGCGCATCGTCGTCGGCGAGCGCAGCCTGGCCCAGGGAGGGGCCGAGGTTTGCGGCCGCCGTGAAGAAAAACGCATCCTTGATGTTGAAGAGGTGGCCGCCTGTCTTGGAGAGCGGATCCGGACGGATGGCGCCTGAGGTGAACGCATCCGAACTCAAGGAGCGCCTGGGCGGGGTGGCGCCGAAAACGATCCTGGCCGGCATCCTGATCGGGGGATTTCTGGGCACATTGCCGTTCTGGATGATGAGCACACCGGAACAAAAACAGCGCATGCTGCACGAAACCGCCACCCTCCAGGTTGTGGAAAACAACGTCGGCTTCCTCGATCTGCAGCCGGACGAGGAGGCGCAATTGCGGCGCATGCTGAAACGCCCCGAGATCAAGGATGCGATCGCAGTTCAACCCGAGCAAAAGGCCGAACTCGAAAGCATCAAAGTCCTTGTGCAGCCACGTGTCCCGGATGCGCTGGAGGCGGAAAACATTGCCCGCTGGGTGTATCTCTACAGCCGCCGATTTGATCTGTCACCGTATCTCGTGTTGGCCGTGATCGCCATCGAATCCCAATTCGACCACTTCGCCGTAAGCAACGTCGGTGCGCTCGGCCTGATGCAGGTGATGCCCTTCTGGAAAGACAAGCTGGGTTCCAAGGACGACAATCTGTTCGCCGTCGAGACCAATATTCGTTACGGATGTGCCATTCTGCGCATGTATCTGGATCGCTACGGCAGTCTGACGCGGGCCCTGGCCGCCTACAACGGCTCGCTCGGCAACCGCCGCTATCCGGCGCGGATTTACGCGCAAATGAAGCGATTCAAGGCCAGCCGAAAGAAGATCGGGCAGGGCTGATCCACGCTCACGCGGCGTGCGCGTGTTTGCGCTCCAGAGACTCCAGATCCACGCCCACGATGCGGGACACTCCGGGCTCCGGCATGGCGACGCCGATGATACGATCCGCCATCTGCATGCTGATCTTGTTGTGGGTGATGTTCAAAAACTGAACGCGGTCGGCGAATTCCCTCACCAGTTCGCCGAAGCGTCCGATGTTGGCCTCATCCAACGGCGCGTCCACTTCATCGAGAATACAAAACGGTGCCGGCTTCAGGCGGAAGATGGAAAAGACCAGTGCCACGGCGGTCAACGCCTTTTCGCCTCCCGACAGCAGTTCGATGTCCTGCAACCTCTTGCCCGGCGGCTGGGCGCTTACTTCGACCCCGGCCGTCAGCAGGTCGTCGGATTGCAGCTTGAGTTCCGCCCTGCCACCGCCGAAAAGGCGCGGGAAGGTCTCCTTGAAATGGAGATTGACCTGCTCGAAGGTGTCCTTGAAACGCTGCCGTGTCGTGCGGTCGATGCGCGCAATGGTCGCCGCCAATGTATCCAGGCTGGCTTGCAAATCTTCCGCCTGCGCCGCCAGAAACTGCTCCCGTTCCGAGGCCTGGGCGTATTCGTCGATGGCCAGTAGATTCACCGGCCCGTAGCGATCAAGCCGCGCCTTGAGTTCCTCCGCCCGTGTCAGGATTTCCTCCTCATCGATCTCCCCCGCCTGTTCCTCAAGTTCCCGCAGCAATGCGTTCACGCCTTGGCGACAGCATTGCTCGATTTCCTCTTCCAAGCCTTTAAGGCGCTCCAGGCTTGCCGCCTGGGTCACCTGCATCTGTTGTCTGCGGGCGCAAGCGCTCTCCAGCTCGCGGCGGCTGCGACGCTCCTTTCTCTCCGCCTCGAACACCTTCTGCTGCAGGTCATGACCGAGACGGCGGATGCGGCCCAGCTCCCGATGCAACTCCTCCACCCGCTCCTCGGAGGCGCTTAGGGCCTGATCCATCTTCTCGTTCGCTTCCAACCGCCGAATCTTGTCCTTAAGCTGCGACAAGGCCGCCTGATCCTGCGCACGCTGTTGTTCCAAACGCCGGATCTCTTTCAGGAGGCGCTTTTTCTCCCCTTGAAGATTCATCGCCGCTTGGCGATGCAGAGCCAGCGTGCGTTCGAGTTCCGCCCTTCTGCTGCGAAGGCCATCCAGGTGACGGAGGGCCGTTCCCTCGTTTTTCTCCTGCTCCGCCAGGGCCGCTCGGGCGGTCTGCAGACGCTCCTCATCCGGGGATGTGCCATCCTGCAACAACTCGGTCGCTCGGACATGTTCGCGGTCGAGATCCTCCATCTCCGCCTGCAGACGCCGCAATCGGGATACCAGGGATTCCACTTCCGCCTTCAGGCGGCCCACCTTCGCCTGCTTGGCCTCGACCTGGCTCTGGGCCGTGGTCAGATCCAGTTGCAACTGCTGCCGGCGGCGATGATCCTCGTCGAGCCGGGATTCGGCTTCATCGAGTCGTTGCCGTTGCGATCGCAGTTCCTCTTCGGCTCGCTTCAACTTCCGCTGTCGCTCCTGCAATGCCCGTCGGTGTTGCAACCGCCTCGCATTCTCACCGGCGGCCGGCGGCACCAACCAGCCATCCGCCTCCAGGCGCCAGCCATCGAGGCTTACCGCTGCACTCGCTCGCGGTTCGTGCGCAAGGTGTGCCGGAGCATCCATGATATCCTCCACCACCAGAACGGAGGCAAACAAGGGGTAGAGAGGGTTGTCCGGCGGCAACTCCAACCTTGCCGCAAGCGATCTCTCCAGAACCGCACCGTTTTTCCCGATGTGAAATGCAACAGGCAGCGCATTGGCCCGCCGCAATTCCCCGGCCAATTGCGGCGACAGGCCGGGATTGACGGGCAGCCGGACATTCGCCGACCGCCCTCGCAAGGCGGCGGCCGCAGCCCGCAACAGTTCCGGCGGCGGGCTCAGCCTTTCATCCACCCAAACGGCGCCCGCTTGCCTCAGGGATTCCCGCAGTTCGCGGGGAATGTCTCGCAGTTCGAGGCGGCCGATGAGTTCCTTAACCTCGCCTTCGAGACGGTGAACCTCTCCGCTCAGCTGCTTGTACCGCCTTGCTTCCGTATCGCGCCGCTTTTGATCTCGCTCCGTCCTGACCTGGCATCGCTCAAGGTGGGATTCTCGCTCGGCCAGGTCGCGAAGACAGGCGGATGCCGCCTCCTCGGCCGCGGTCAACGCTTCCCGCACTTGGTCGAGCTGACGGTGCACCTCCAGTTGCCTCTGCTCGAGCACCTCCTTGCGTTCGGCAAACCGGGCCTGCGTCGCCGTCGCCTGCTCCATCCTGCGTGCATGATCCTCAAATTGACCATGCAGGCGCTCGACCTCGGCCAACAGCCGATCCCGACGATGCCGTTGTTCCTCATGATTCCGTACAGCCTCTTTCTCTTCCCGACACAACGCCTCGAGGGCCCGCTCGATCTCGTGGTCGGCCTGATCGGCCATCCGTCTCTCCACCCCGACAAGCTCTTTTTGCAGATGCCCGCACCGGCTCTTGGTCTCGGCCATCCGGTGTTCGAGCACCTGCCGCCGCTCCGCCAGAAGCCGTCGTTCCCCAGCCAGGCGTTCGGCCTCGCGCTGCAGACCCGATCGCTTCCTTTCCGCCTCCCGCAGGGCGTCCTGGATTCCCTGCGCCTCCTCCTCAAATTGCAGCCACTGCCGGCGCAGCGTGTCCAATTCTTTTTCGGCCTGCGTATGCCGCCGCTCGGCGGCTCTCTCCTCCTCCTCGAGCCGGGACAGCACCTGCCTTTCCTCTTCACAGGACCGCAGGCGGCAGCGGTAGGTGACGGCCATGAAAAGCGCCTGCGCACGTTCCTGCTCCTCCTGAAGGGCCATGAAACGTCTGGCGCGCGCGGCCTGTTGCTTCAGGCTGCGGCACTGGCTGCGCACTTCCTCGAGCAGGTCGGTAACCCGTTCCAGATTTTGCCGCGTGGACCGCATCTTCAGTTCCGCTTCATGGCGGCGGCTTCGATAGCGCATGATGCCGGCGGCTTCCTCCAGAATCAGTCTGCGCTCCTCGGGCTTGGCCGAGATCATGCGCGCAATGGTCCCCTGCTCGATGATGGCATAGGCACGGGAGGAAAGTCCGGTGTCGAGAAAAAGATCCACCACGTCCTTGATGCGGACCGGACGACCGTTGATGTAGGCATCCGATCCACCCTCGCGTGAGAGGCGGCGGCGGATCGTGATTTCGTCCAGTTCATGATAGGGACTGCTGAGTATCCCGGGGGTTACGGAAAAGGTGAGTTCGACATCGCACATGGCCACGGGAGGACGCGTCTCCGACCCCTGGAAGATCAAATCGTCCATCACGGCCCCGCGCAAGTGGCGAGCGGAATGTTCGCCCAACACCCAGCGGACGGCGTCCACGATATTGGATTTTCCGGAACCGTTGGGTCCCACGATGGCCGTAATGCCCCGATCCAGGTTGATCCGGACGGGATCGACGAAGGATTTGAATCCGGCCAGTTCGATGCGCTTTAAGCGCATGCTTCCCTCTTATGCAGATGGTTCATCACCACAAAGCTAACCACACAAGCGGTGAAACTTGAAGCTACGATCATGTACAACACCACCAGTTGCGCGCCGGCGGCCGCCAGGGGCGTGGCACCGGCCAGAATCATGCCCACGAAGATACCGGGCATGTGCACAAGGCCGGTTACGCGCAGGGTGTCCACCGGAGGAATCATGGCGGCGCGCAGCCCGCTCAGACCGCTGCCGCGGCCGCGCATGCGATGGAACATGAGCGACACCGCGTTCATGCCGTTGGCCGCGACCATGCTGCCCAAGGGAATCAATGTACGGGTGTCATCCGAGATCGCTCCCGTAAACGCCAGCCAGGGCAGGGTCAGTCCGCAGGCGCAGATCAGACCGGCTCCGGCGGCCAACCACGCCTGCATGCGACGGGGGTGATGCGTCGCCGAGGTGTGGGCCGCGAAGAGACAGAAGGCGACGATGATCAGAGCCTGCAACAGCCGGCTGCGGACGGAAAAGATCGAATCAAGCACCAGGGCCAACAGCAGAAGCTGCACCAGACCGCGGACACTGGCCGCCAGCATGTGTTTGCCCAGATCCAATTTTTCCCGCCAGGCCCAAGTCGCTGCCAGACCCAGCAGCAACCAGGCGGCCATCAACTTCACCAACACCGCGGAAAGATCAGCCAGCATCGACGCGCTTCAGAGACGGGAAAAATCCGCCAGCCGAAGAAAAAGGGACCGAAGGCGGGCGAGGAGAGCCAGGCGGTTGCGGCGCAGCCTTTCATCCTCAACCATGACCATGACCTCGTCAAAAAACGTATCCACAGGAGCCCGCAGAGAGGCGAGTGATGCCAGCATACTGGCGGGATCCTCGGGCATCTCCGTCTCCACCTTCCTCAGGCTTGCGTACAGCTGTTTTTCGGCTGTCTCGATCAACAATCGATGTTGAACATTCTCCTCAACGGATGCGGCTCCTTTCAGAAGATTGGCGATGCGCTTGTTGGCCGCCGCCGCCGCCCGCCCCACCTCGGAATCGGCAAAAGCGGTCAACAGCTCCGCCACCGCCGCGATCCGCACCATCGGCCTTTCGACCCCGGCGTGCAGGGCCGCCGCAAGGGCCTGGGGACTGTATTCATCCGTCGCCATCCCCAGCCATCTTTCGAGGATGAAATTGCGCACCTGCCCGCAGGTGGCGCTGGATACGGCGATGGTGACACGCTGTTGATTCCATTGCTTGGCCGCCTCTTCCAGCACCTTGCTCAAGGTCATCATGACCGGCATGTCCCGAGCCGTGAGAAGGCGGATCAAGCCGATCGCCGCCCGCCGCAGGCCGTAGGGGTCGGCGTTGGCGTCAGGCTTCAGACCGATGTGGAAATACCCGAGCAACTTGTCCGCGCGCTCGGCGATACCGATGGCTCGGGCAATGCGATTGTCCGGCAGGGCGTCCCGGGCGCCCACCGGCGCATAATGCCCGGCGATGCCCTCGGCCACCGCTTCCGTTTCGCCGTCCAGGCGCGCGTAGATGCCGCCCATGTACCCTTGCAGTTCCGGAAATTCTCCCACCAAGCCAGTGGTCAGATCAGATTTGCATAGATAGGCCGCGCGCTGGGCCTCGTCTGCATCCACGGCCAGTTCGCGGGCATTGTCCAACACGAAGCCACGCAACCTTCGCACCTGGTCCCCCACCATGCCCAGCCCTTCCTGGAAGATGACCGTGTTCAGACGCTCGACCCGGGCCTCCAACGACTCCTTCGGATCGCGGTCGAAATAGAAAGCAGCATCCGAAAGACGCGCATTGACCACCCTCTCGTTCCCGTGGGCGACGATTTGCGGCTTTTTCGATGCGAGATTGGCGACGGCGAAAAAAACACAGCTGGGGCGGCCATCTTCATCGCATGCCGAGAAACAACGTTGATGTTGTTTCAGCTCGATGCGGATCACCCGCTCCGGCAGGCGCAGATAGGAGGCGTCAAAACGGCCGTCGATCACCTGGGGCCATTCCGTCAGATCGGTCACCTCATCGAGCAGCGCCTCGTCCTCGACCCACCTCACGCCTGCGGCCATCGCCCGGGTGTCGAGTTGCTTGCGGATCCACTGCCGCCGCCGCTCACGGTCGGCGAGGACGAAGCGGGCTTCCAGCCAGGAAAAGGGATCGCATGCGTCCATCTCGCCCTCCGTCCCGTGCACGCGGTGCCCCCGGGAGACGGTGCCGGCACGGATGCCGGCATAGGAAAAGGGGATGGTTTCCTCCCCCAATCGTGCCACGATCCAGCGAATGGGACGAATGAAAGCCTCGTCGCGCTCCTCTCCGTCCTGCCAGTGCATTTGTTTGGGGCTGGGCAATCGCCGCAGGATGGTCGGCATGGCTTCGGCGACGATCTCGGTCACCGGTCTTCCGACGATTCTGCGCGTCGCCTTCAGGTATCTTCCCTTGCCGTTCTCCTTTTCGGCCAGCGTGCAGTCTTCGAGGCGAAGACCGATCTTCCTGGCGAATCCCGCCGCCGCCGGTGTCGGCCTGCCATTCTTGAAGGCGATCCTTTCCGGTGGTCCCCAGAGAATTTGTTCGCGATCCGGCTGCCTCAAGGGACAGGTCGGCGCATGCAGAAGCAAGCGCCGCGGGGTCACGCCGAGAAGGAGGGTTGGGATGCGGATGCCTGCGTCGGCAAGCAGGTGCCGCAGGGCATCCCGCAGGGCCTCCCCGAGCCGGGGGGCCACGGCCGCCGGCATCTCCTCGCAGCCGATCTCGATCAACAGCGGGGCGTCAGCCATTCCCGCTCCCGACATAGGCGCGTGCGACCGCTCGCGCCATCTCGCGCACGCGACCGATAAATCGCTGCCGCTCGCCGACGGAGATGGCGCCGCGTGCATCCAGCAGGTTGAACGTGTGCGAGGCCTTCATGACTTCTTCGTAGGCGGGAATGATCAGATCCCGCGCCACAAGGCGCCGGCATTCGGATTCGGCGCGATCGAATTGCTCCTGCAACCAGGCGACATCCGCGACATCGAAATTGAAAGCGGAGAACTCCACCTCGTTGCGGTGGAACACCTCGCCATAGCTCACCCGGGTTCCGTCCGCGGCCTGGACCCAGGTCAGATCGAACACATTTTCCACGCCCTGCAGATACATGGCCAGGCGCTCGAGGCCGTAGGTGATCTCCCCCGGCGTGCGGCCGAGTTCCACACCGCCGACCTGTTGAAAATAGGTGAACTGCGTGATCTCCATCCCGTCGAGCCAGACCTCCCATCCCAGCCCCCAGGCGCCGAGCGTGGGCGATTCCCAGTCATCCTCGACAAAGCGCACGTCATGCACCTCCGGATCGATCCCGATCTCAAAAAGGGAACGCAGATACAAGTCGAGAATGTCCGCCGGCGCCGGTTTCAGAATGACCTGGAACTGGTAGTAGTGCTGAAGGCGGTTGGGATTCTCCCCGTAGCGACCATCGGTCGGCCGCCGGCAGGGCTGGACATAGGCCGTATGCCAGGACTTGTCATCGAGAACGCGCAGGAACGTGGCCGGATGAAAGGTTCCGGCTCCCATCGGGGTGTCGTAGGGCTGCTGCACCACGCATCCCTGGGCCGCCCAATATTTCTGGAGTGTGAGTATCAAATCCTGGAAGGTCACGAAATACGTTCATCTCCCCCTGACATGGAGGCACAAGCCTACCCTCGCCCCACCCTGCTTGCCAGTGGATGCTTGCAATGGGGAGGCTTCTGACCTTATGCTTTCCCCGTCGAACATGGTCAGGAAACATTTTGATCCAAAAAGGCCGCATACAGCGGCTGCAGCGTGATGAGGACCCACGGGCTGGATACGCTCTTTATCAAAACCTACGGCTGCCAGATGAATGCCTACGATTCCGCGCGCATGGCCGACTTGATGCGCAAGGCCTGCGGCCTGCGCCTGGCCTCGTGCCCGGAAGATGCGGACGTCATTCTGATGAACACCTGTTCGGTGCGCGAAAAAGCCGAGGAAAAAATTTATTCCGAACTGGGCCGTTACCGTCTTCTCAAAGAGGAACGCCCGGATCTGATCATTGGTGTCGGCGGCTGTGTGGGTCAACAGGAAGGCGAACGCATCCAGGAACGCGCCCCCTTCGTCGATCTCGTCTTCGGTCCCCAGAGCTACCACAAGCTACCGGAGATGGTGAAGAAAATCCGCCGCCGCCGGGTGAGACTGGCCTGCGTCGAAATGCCGGAAATCGAGAAATTCGACCATCTGCCCGAAGTGAAAGGCCACGGCCCTTCGGCCTTTGTCACCGTCATGGAGGGGTGCGACAAGTTCTGCACCTTCTGCGTCGTTCCCTACACCCGGGGGCCGGAGATTTCCCGTCCCGTTCAGGATGTGTTGGAGGAGTGCAGAAGTCTGCTGACCCAGGGGGCGGTTGAAATCACCCTTCTGGGTCAGAACGTGAACGCCTATCGCGGCATCGGCCCGGATGGAAGTGAATGGGATTTCGCCCGGCTCCTCCATGCCGTTTCTTCTTTGGATGGCCTGCGGCGATTGCGTTTCACCACCAGCCACCCCTTGGAGATGCACGACGATCTGATTGCGGCCTTTGCGGATATCCCGCAACTGATGCCCTTTCTGCACCTTCCCGTACAGAGCGGCTCCGACCGCATCCTGAAAGCCATGCACCGCGGGCATGATCGCCGTGAATACCTGGACATCGTGGCCTCCCTGCGGAAGGTGCGGCCGGATCTGGCGCTCTCCACCGACATCATCGTCGGCTTCCCGGGGGAAAGCGAGGAGGACTTTGAAGCCACGCTGGCGCTGGTGCAGGAAGTCGGGTTCGACTCGGCCTTCTGCTTCAAGTACTCGCCGCGTATCGGCACCCCGGCGGCCAAGATGAAAGACACCCTTCCGGATGACGTCAAGAACGAACGACTGCAGCACCTGCTCGAACTCACGCGCGCAATCGCCAAGCAGCGCCTTAAGGCGCAAGTGGGCAGGGTGGTGGATATCCTTGTGGATGGAAGAGGAAAGCGGAAAGGCGATATGCAGGGACGAACGCCGGATTACAAAATCGTGCACTTCCGCGGCGACGAGGGCATGCTCGGGCGCATCCTACCGCTTAGGATCACCCATGCCTATGATCAATCCCTGCGCGGCGGACTCCTCTCCTCCTGATTGAGGGTAAGCGGAGAAGATCCTGAAACAATCTCTGAGGACTGATCCCGGCGACAAGCGCCGCGTGCATCTCAAGCTGTCGGTGACAGGACCCGATGTCCTGCGCAACCTGTGCGGCGCCGGCAATCGCAACCTTAAGCGTCTGGAAGAGCAATTCGGGGTCCGGTTTCTGGGTCAGGCCGGAAACTGGAACATCGAAGGGGAGCATGCCCGTGCGGCCGCAACTGCGGTGGAGGCACTTCTTCCTTGGGCCAGGCGCGGGGCGATCGCCGATGCGCTGCTCGAAGATGTGTTGCGCGAAATCGACTTGGAAGAAGAGAATGCGGAGGAGACGGGGGGATCCGGCGCTGCGGTCATCCTCGCCGGGCGTCGGCGCATCCGGGGCAAGACCCCGAATCAGCGGCGCTACATTGACAGCATGCGTCGTCACGTGCTGACCCTCGCCGTCGGACCGGCCGGTACGGGAAAAACCTATCTGGCCGTGGCCATGGCCATCGAGGCCCTGAAATCCCATCAGGTCGAACGTGTCATCCTCACGCGGCCGGCGGTGGAAGCCGGCGAACGCCTGGGATTTCTCCCCGGCGATATGCAGCAAAAGGTGGATCCGTACCTGCGCCCCCTTTTCGATGCCCTGGCGGACATGATCGGGCTGGAGAAGATGGGGACCTTGATCGACTCCGGCCGCATCGAGGTGGCACCGCTCGCCTACATGCGCGGGCGGACGCTCAACGATGCCTTCGTCATTCTGGATGAGGCGCAAAACACCACTCGTGAGCAGATGAAGATGTTTTTGACGCGCCTGGGATTTTCCTCGAAGATGGTGGTTACGGGCGACACCACCCAGGTCGACCTTCCGGCCAAACATCAAAGCGGCCTTCTGCATGCGTTGCAGGTCCTGGAAGGAGTGGAGGGAATCGGCATCTGCCGTTTGAACGGCAGGGACGTGGTCCGGCACCGTCTCGTGGAGAGGATCGTGGCGGCCTACGAACGCGTCGAGGCGGGTGAACATGATTGACATCCTCGTCGACGAAGAGGTGGATCGTACGGGGCTGCCGGACGAAGGCCGCATGCGCCAGGCCGTTGCCGCCGCCTGCGCCCAAGCGGGTGTGAGCCGACGGGTGACCTTGTGCCTGCGCATCGCCGGCGACAAGGTTGTACGTGAACTCAATCGCAAATGGAGGCATGCCAACGAAACCACGGATGTTCTCTCCTTTCCCATGCAGGAAGGGCCGGATTATAACCTCGATGAGCCATTGGGAGACCTCATCCTGGCGTGGCCCTTCATCCGCCGTCAGGCCCGAAGACTTGGATTGACCGCCGATGCCCATGCCCTGCACCTCATCGTCCACGGCGTCCTTCACCTTCTCGGCCACAACCATCGCGATGCCGCCGAAAGCAGGCGCATGCGCTGCATGGAAGGTCGGGCCATGCGGGCACTGGGGTTGCACGACCCCTATGAAGACGTGAAAACGCATGCTTGATCTTTTGGGGGCGCGATGGCGATCGCGATTGCTGGCACGGCTGCGACCCGGACGCGACGAGGCCGAACTGCTTGAGATCATCAGCCGGGCCGAGGCCATTCAGTCCGACGACCACCGCCGCATGCTGGAAAACCTCGTCCTGTTCCGTGAGGTGAGGGTTCGCGAACTCATGGTGCCTCGTTCGGAGATCTTTGCCCTCGAAGCCGGAATGACCCTGCGGACGGCGGCGGAAAGGATTGCCGGCCATACCTATTCCAAGCTGCCGGTCTTCCATGGCGATCTCGATCACATCGAGGGAATCATCTACGCCTGGGACGTTTTTTCCGCCCTTGTCCGAGGCGAGCAGAAACCCCTGGCCGATTTTCTTCGCCCCTGCCTGCGGGCTCCTGAATCGCAACTTGCCATGGGTCTGCTGCGCGACATGAAACACCAGGGTCGCCATATGGCCATTGTTGTGGACGAATACGGCGGCACGGGCGGCCTGATCACCCTTTCCGATCTGCTGACCGAGATCGTCGGTGCCATGGACGAGGCCGGCGAGGGTGAAGAGGAGGAGTGTGAGCGCCAGGCGGACGGCAGTCTGATCGTGGCGGGTCGAATGCGTGTCGAGGATCTCGAGGAGATCCTGCAGAAGCCCCTTCCCCACGGCGACTACGATACGGTCGCCGGTCTGATCACCAGTCAATGCGGCCGCATTCCGGCGCGGGGGGAAAGGCTCAAGGTGGCGGGACTGACCGTACGTATCCTGGAAGCCGAACCTCGACGTATCCTGCGACTGCATATTCTCCCCGACATTGAAACTTGAGACGGGCACCGTCGGCCTGAGGGCGGCCTGTGCCTGCATCCTCGGCGCCCTCATGCCGTATGCCTTCTCGCCCTATGAGCACAAATGGCTTGCCGTGATCGCGCTGGCCGGCTGGTTACGGCTGTTCACGCGCGGCCATGCCTTTCTCCTCGGTTGGGCCTTTGGCTTCGGCTGGTTCGGGATCGGTGCCTGGTGGCTTGCGCCGACCTTCCACTCCTTCGGCCCCCTGGACTGGCCATGGGCCTTCCTGGCCGTCGCCTGCATCGGTGCGGCGCTGGGTTTGTATCCGGCGCTCCTGGCCTGGAGTTGCCGCAAGCTGGCGGCGGAATCCCCCCGGATCGTGTGGATCTTCCCCGTACTCCTGGCAGCCGAGGAATGGTTGCGGGGGCATCTGTTCACGGGACTTCCCTGGACCCCCGTCGGCTCCCTCCTGCTCGACACCCCCGCCATCGGTTGGGGCGCCTTCTTCGGCGTCTACGGCGCCGCGATCCTACCGGCGCTTGCGGCTTCGAGCCTGGCGTGTCTGGTGGAACGCGCACAACGGCCCTGGGGACTGGCGGCCGGCGCCTTCCTCCTTGGGCTGGGGATCGCGGCTCCAAGCCCCTACGCCGCCACCGGGCCCAGCCAGCGGGTGGCCCTGATTCAGGCCAGCATTCCGCAAAAGCTGAAATGGGATTCAGCCTTTCTGAGGGAGACGATGCTGCGCTATGTTCGCCTGTCGGCGAAGGCGGCGCCGAAAAGCGATCTGATCGTTTGGCCGGAGGCGGCGGTGCCGTTTTTTCTCGAACGCATGCCCGGCTGGCGTCGCTGGTTGCTGTCGCAAATGCGGAGTTGGCATACACCGGTCCTGTTCGGGGGCCTGAAACTCCATGGCAGAGGCGCCCTCAACGGCCTTTTCCTCTTCGAACCGGGAGAGGAAAGACTGCAATTCGTGGGCAAGCATCATCTCGTACCCTTCGGTGAATATGTTCCCTCCTGGCTGCCGTGGATTCATGCATTGGTGCCGCACATCGCCGATTTCCGGGCCGCCACCGACAGCGGCATTTTAACCGCTGCCCGCGGTCGCTATGGTTCACTGGTGTGCTACGAAGCCATCTTCCCGCAGGAAGGACGCCTACGCGCCCGGAAGGCCACGGTGTTGGTCAATGTGACCAACGATGCTTGGTACGGGCGCACGCCGGCGGCATGGCAGCACCTGCAGGCGGCTCGGATGCGGGCGGTGGAAACCGGCCGCTTTCTCCTGCGCGCCGCCAACACGGGCATCACGGCCATCGTCGCCCCGGACGGAAGCATGCGCATGAGCATGCCGTGGTTCACGCAAGGGGCTTTGATCGGCACCTACAAGAACTCGAATGCCCACACCCCTTACATGCGCTGGGGAGACTGGCCGCTGTTGTTTCTCTTCTCCATGCCACTGGCCGCAGCCTGGTTGCAAAGGAAGCGTTCGTGAGCACCCCTGTATCCGTGATCGGTGCCGGTTCCTGGGGCACGGCCCTGGCCATGGTTCTCGCCCGCCACGGCCGCGACGTGCGCCTGCTCGATCGCGATCCAGCGCGCGCGCGGCGGATGCAACTCGAGCGGGAAAACAGGGCCTATCTCCCCGGGATTCCCCTCCCTTCTTCCGTAACGGTGACATCGGATCTTCAAGAGGCCTTGAGGGGTGCGCAGGCGGTGGTTGTGGCCGTCCCAAGTGCGGCGGTCGAGTCCATCCTCGCCCCCCTGGGATCACGATTTACCGGCTTGGTCATCGCCGCCTTCAAAGGCATCCATCTCGAAACGCTCGAGCGCAGCGATGAGCTTCTCGGCCGACATCTCGGGTCGGAACGTACCGCGGTCTTGACGGGTCCCGCTTTTGCGCTC
>CAZHOU010000015.1:0-19218 GCA_964534165.1 uncultured Zetaproteobacteria bacterium | reverse complement strand
CTGGGTTCCACGCTTGTGCTCGTCCGTGGTTGGCCTGTCTCCCGCGCTCGGCCCCTGTCGTCGCCTCTACGGCCTCATCATCGGCTAGGTCGTGAACGGGCGGCCACGCGCAGATCCCGTCCGCATCCTCAACTGGCATGAGATCGTCAACGATCGCATCGGAGATCACCCCTTTGGTGTCACGTATTGTCCACTGTGCGGGAGCGGCATGGCCTTCGATACCCGCGATCGCTTCGGGGTTTCCGGCCTGCTGTATCAATCCGACGTGTTGCTCTACGACAAGAAAACGGAATCGCTGTGGTCGCAGCTGATGCTTGAGGCCATCGCCGGTCCGCGCATGGGAGAGAGGCTCAAACCCATGCCCCTGATCCATACGAGCTGGGCCGCATGGCGCCGACTGCACCCGCAGACGACGGTTCTGTCCCGCAAGACGGGCTATGCCCGCGATTACAACCGCAATCCCTATGCCGGCTATGAACAGAGCCGCTCCCTCTACTTCCCGGTCCACTATCGCGACAACCGCCTGCATCCGAAGACGTGGGTCATCGGCATCGATCTGGAGGGAGCCGCGCGCGCCTGGCCCCTGGCGGCCATCCGCAAGGCGGGTGAAATCCGCGAGAATTGGAATCATCATCGTCTGCTCGTGCGTGACCGGGACGGACTGATCGAGATCCTCGATGCCGAGAGCGGCAAGAAGATCAACACCGTCGTTCTCTACTGGTTCGCCTGGGTCGCCTTCCATCCCGGCACGTCGCTCTACGGCGCCTCCGACTGACGGCGTATCGCGCCCAGGGGCGCATGCAACAGACCCAGAAGATTGCCGTCGGCCGGCGGCGAATACGGTGAGAGCCTGGGCCCGAAAACGGCGACCACCGGCTCATACCACAGGGGGATGTAAACCTGATCCGCGGCCATCCGACGCTGCACGCGTACATACAGCTCGCGCCGGCGATTGCGATCCTCGATCCGCATCGCTTCATCCAGCCACCTGTCCACCTGGGCCACCGAGTAACGGCCACGATTCGCCCCCCGGGGTGGCCACATCGAGGAGTGCAGGATCCAGCGATAGATGTCCGGATCCACAATCCCGACCCAGGAAAGGGAATAGACCTGGAAATCCCCGCTCTTGATGCGGGCGTAAAATCCCCCCCATTCCAGCGATTCGATCCGGGTCTGCACGCCGATCCTCTCCCACATCGAAGCGATGGCCGTGGCAAGGCGCAATCGCGTAGGATCGGTGCTGGTGCGGAAATTCAACCGGAAGCGAAGACCTCCCCCCCGCCTCGGGAAGCCGGCACGATCGAGAAGGCGCTCGGCTCTTCCCGGATCGTAGGGCGTCGCCGGAAGTTTCGCCGCGGCCCAATGCGAGGGGGGGAGAACCGTCTCGGCCAGGCGCGGGAGATCGGAAAGAAGGGCCTTCTTCAGGCGTCTGCGGTCCAGGGCCAGAGCCAGGGCATGGCGGATGCGGACATCCTTGAGGATGGGATCCTGAAGATTCAGGCCGATGTAGGAAAAGGTCGTGGATGCCCGGCTACGGATCTGCAATTGCGGCTGGCGGCGCAGAAACGGCAGCAGATGCGGCGGAAGATCGTTTTCGGTGAAATCGATCTCACCGCGCACCAACTTCAGGCACCGGGTCACCGGATCCTTGACACGAATGAAACGGAGGCGACGGTGGATCCCCGGAGCATCGCAAGCGAGATCCAGCCATTGCCGCTTCCATGAACGCAACCGGCAAGGGCCGGCACCGAGGATCCTTCGCGCATGTTCACCGCCGGCGGCCAGGCGCGCGGGCAGAATGCCGAGGGTGAGCCGGGTGAGCAGGGAGGCGTCCGGACGCGACAGCCGAATGCGCACGGAAAGCGGCGTGAGGGCCTCGACGGCGGCGATGGCAGCGAATCCGGACCGCAGGGGACTGGCATGTCTTGCATCGAGGATCGAACGCAGGGTAGCGGCCACATCCGCGGCCTGGAGCGGCGAACCATCGTGAAAGCGCAGGTCCGGCTTGAGAAAAAAGATCCAGGTCAGGGCATCCGGATGCTGCCAGCGATCGGCCGCATCGGGCACGGGGAGGAGACGGGAATCAAGCCGGACGAGTCCGCGGTGCAGCAATTGCTGCACTCGATGCGAGGCGGCGTCGGTGGCGTAGCGAGGATCGAGGGTCATCGGCATCTGGGCCAGAGCAATGCGGACGGTATCCGGCGACGGTATGGATCGCTGGCATGCCGCCAGCGCAACCACCGCCACGAAGGCCAGAACGACTCGCAGCCTCATCGCCGCCACAGACTCATGGCCTCCACATGGCCGCTGTAGGGAAAAAGATCGAGGGCACGCAATGCGCGCAGGCGGTATCCATGGCCGGAGAGGATGCGGGCGTCGCGGGCGCCGGCGGCGGCATCGCAATTGATCATGATCACCGTGGCGGGCAACAGCATTCCCAGCATTCGCAGGATGCGCCTGGCACCACGGCGGGGTGGATCGAGAATCAAGACATCGGCGCCGGCATAGGTGGAAAGATCACAGCCGGCATACAGATCCAGGGTCTCAAAGCGGGCGTTGAGACCGTAACGGGCGGCATTGGCAGCGGCGCGGCGGCAGGCCGATGCGGAAATGTCGGCGCCGCGCACCGTGGCACCCCTGGCCTGGGCCAGGGGCAGGGAAAGGTTGCCGATGCCGGAAAAGAGGTCGGCGACGAACCGGGGGGAACCGGCCCAGGCAAGCACCTGCTTGATCATGGCCTCGTTGCCCGAGCGCTGCGCCTGCAGGAAATCGATGGGCCCGACTTCCAACAGCATGTCCCCTTCGCCGGCCGGCACCCTGTCGTGCAAGGCCAGGACCGGTCGTTTCAGGGGCCGGCAAATCGATCCGTTTCGCCACCAGAGCTGCACCGGCAGCGAAAGGCCGCGGTCGACCGACCGTATGTCGAGGGCCTTCCCCTTCTGCGGCGGCGCTTCGGCGGCTTCGAACACCAGATGAAGACCGTCGTCCAGGCGCGCACAATAGACCGACTCAACTTCCCCGGGCAGCCCGGTCTCCAACCTTCGGCGCAGCCGATCGAGTTCCAGATCCACCATCGCGCAGGTCGGCATCCGCACCGGCGCGTGCGAGCCCCGCATCCGGAAACCGAGGAAAGAACCCTTCCCGTCGCACCCCCGCCACCAGCGCGCGCGGCGCCGCGGCTGCGGCCATGAAGTGCTCGCCGGCAGCCACTCGCTGTCCGAATCCAGGAAAGGGGAAAACGCCTCACGGACCCAGTCGGACTTGACGGCCGCATGCCGCCCGGGCGCGAGGAACTGCAGCGCGCAGCCGCCGCAGCGGTCGGCAACGGCGCATGCCGGCCGCCTCCGATGCTCCGACGGTGCAAGCACCTCCTCGATTCGGGCCCGCAAGGCACCGCGGCGGCGGCCGGTGACGAGGCAGCGAAGCTCATCCCCGGGCACGGCGTTGTCGACGAGCGCGCTGCCTTCCCGCCCATGCACCAGCGCGGATCCACCCGGCAGCAGCCGCACGGCCCGGCCGCAAATCGTGCTGCCAACAGCCGGTGTCATGTTTCTCCCGGAAGGGTCGTCAACGACCCCTTGCGGTCGAAAAGCCGCAGGTAGGAGGGGGACTGCCGCGGCGCTTTCAAGGCCAGGATGTGAAGCTTGAACAATTCCCCCATGCCCTGGGGCATCATCATGCGGCGGAGTGCGGCCATATCGCGGGCGGCCTCCAAGCCCGGCTGCACCGCCAGACTCCGCACCAGCTCCTGGACCGAAGGACTCTGTGCCAGCCAGGCGCCCTGGCTCATCCAGCAGCAGGTTTCGAATCCCAAGGCCTCACCCGCGTGCGCCAGGGCCGTGAAATCCACATGAGCCGTGATATCGCGTCCGCCCGGATCGCTCAACACATCCTCCACGGCACGATGACGGAGATAGGCCAGCAAGGTGCCGGTGCGGCGTTGCGGGCGGTAGTACTCGCTCTGGGCATACCCGTAATCGAGGCAGAACACGTATCCGTGGCGCATGCCGTCCAGGAGCGTGGCGAGCCACGATCGCAAATTCGGATTCCACTCGCTGATGTAGCCTTCCGGCCAGGAGCGAATCAGCCCGGGGGCGATCTCCGGGCCCTGTTCAAGCGGCCTCTCCCGCCAGACGAAGCCTCCGTCCTCCCAAGCCACGCCGCGCTCGAGCATCGCGCCCCGGCGCCAGGCGAAACAGCGTACCGGCAAGGCATCCAGCAATTCGTTGCAGATCACGATGCAGGGCTGTTCACACGCAAACCCACTCCAGGAGGCGCATTGTTCGACCTCGTGTCCGGCCTGGCGATAGCGACGATGCTGACGCTCGCGCAGGCGGCTGCTGGCCTCGATGGCCACCACCCGCGAAGGCATCAAGCAATCACGCCGTTGCAATTCCTCCAACACATCACTCAGAAGCCTGCCGTCGCCGCCGCCCTGCTCCACGAGGCACCAAGCGGCCGGCTCCCGCATCTGCCGCCATCCCCAACAGAGAAGATCGGCGATGGCGCCGGCCAACACGGGCCCCATGCCCGGGGACGTCACATAATCGCCACCGGGGCCAAAGACCTCGGCCGTTTCGTAATAGCCGAGACCGGGGGCATAGAGGGCTTCCTGCATGAATTCGGAGAAGGGAATCCAGCCACCGGCCCTTTGGATGCGGTTGCGTATTCTTCGGCTCAGTTTTGTGGACACGGTTGACGCGCACCCCCTGCTGCGGCTACGGTATGCATCGAAACATTCTATCGGGGAGCGACATCCATGGCATCTGAAAACATCATCAACGTGAGCGACGACAGCTTCGAGAACGATGTTCTCAAGGCATCCGGTCCCGTGCTTGTGGACTTTTGGGCCCCATGGTGCGGTCCGTGCAAGCAAATCGCCCCCATCCTGGAAGAGATCGCGGCGGAACTCAAAGGCAAGATCACGATCGCCAAGATCAATATCGATGAAAACCCGAACACGCCCGGCAAGTACGGTGTCCGCGGCATTCCCACGTTGATGCTGTTCCGCGACGGCAATGTCCAGGGAACCAAGGTCGGAGCCATCAGCAAGGCGAAACTGCTGGAATTAATCCAGGAACATCTGGACTAACCCGAATTTTTCAGGGAAACGCAGATTCGGAATCTGGAGATCCCTCCTACAGGGGCGGAAGTCGCCTCTCGCCTCTCGCCACTCGACCCTCGGAACTGCAAATCCCACGCAGGATCATCATGAAAATCCGGGCCAGTCGGGGTTAACGGGCCGCCGGTGCCAGCATGAGGGCGGCGATCTTCTTGACCGTCTCCATGTTCAGGCGCCCCACCGCAGCGGCCAACTGCAATCTGGCCATCAGGTAGGCGGCTCGGGCATGGCTAAGGTTGCTATGCGCCTCGGCCTCGCGCTCCTCGGCATCGAGCAATTCCACGATGGTCCGCACACCCACCCTGTAACCGATCGCCGCCGCCTGCCTGGCCTTGCGGGCGGAGATGAGCCCCCGTTCAAAGGCCCGCACGCGGGCCGCGGTGGCGCGCACACTGAGAAAGGCGTTGTAGGCCGTTAATCCCGCCCTGCGGCGCGCCTCCTTCAGCTCGTAATCGGCCTTCACCTGCAACTTCCGGGCCTTGCGCAATTGCGCTCGGGTTCCGCCCCCGGCATAGAAGGGCACCTCCACCTGCACCCCGACCTGCTCGGTCTTCACCGTCGAGCCGGTATCGAAGAGATTGCTCGTCTCCTTCGTGCGGTCCAGCCCGGCGACGAAATCCACGCTCGGAAGCGCGATTCCCATTGCCCTGCGCACCTCCTGTTTGGCGACGGCGAGTTTTTTCTCCGCCACTCGCACCGCCAGGGCTGCGTGGACGGCGTCCTCGCGCCAACGTCCGGGCTTCTCGGGGATGATGCTCGGCAGACGGGTGGTGGCCGAAAACGGTTGCACGCGAACGTCTTCGATTCCGATCAGGGAGGCGAGACGGGCGCGGGCCGAGGCCAGGGCGTTTTCGCTTTGGATTCGCTGCGCGCGGACGAGATCGAGGCGGCTCTCCGCTTCCAGGGCATCGGTGACGGTGACCGTGCCCACCTCGAACGCCGTTTTCGCCTGTTGGCGGAGTCGCTCCACGGCCTTCTCCAGGGCCACGGCGGCACGCACATCCTCCTGGGCCGCAAGCACATCCGTGTATTCGCCAGCCACCTGCAGCAACAAGGTCTGCTGCGCCAGCCGGAGTTTCAATTCCCCGAGTTGGGAGGCCAGTCGCCCTTGCGTGAACGTCGCCCAACGGTCCAGCCGGAACAGGGGTTGCACCAGGGTCACCCCGATGTCGAAGCGGTTGAAGACGACATCGGAGGCCAGAAAGCTCTTGGGTCGGGTGTAGGAGTATTTCTGCTCGTAATGGCTGAACTCGCCCGTCCCCTTGATGAAGGGAAGCAGACCCGCCAGCCCGATCTTTCTGTCCTCGAGCGAGGCATCGCGCGCCGCCACCGCCGCCGCAAAGGTGGGAGCACGCTTGAGCGCCAGATTGGCCGCGGCTGCAAGATCGAGAGTACCGGCGGCCGCGGCCGGGAGCGGCTGCAGGAGGTTTGCAACGACGAGAACGAGGAGCGCGGATCTCATGCCGATCTCCGATGCCGGACACGGAGTCGCTCCACGCCGTTCTCAAGCAGGGAATAGGCGGCGGGCACGACCAGAAGTGTCAGCAACGTCGATGAAATCATGCCCCCGACCACGGCCACGGCCATGGGGATGGTCATCTCGCTCCCCCGCCCCAAGCCCATGGCGGTGGGCAAAAGCGCCAGAATGATGGTCATGGAAGTCATCAATACCGGCCGCATGCGAATCGGACAGGCCTGCATCAGGGCTTCGTCGATTCCCATGCCGGCGGCGCGTAGCTGATTGGTGAAGTCCACGAGCAGGATCGAGTTTTTCGCCACCAGGCCGACAAGGAGCACCAAACCGATCATGGAAAAGATGTTCAGGGTGCCGCCGCTGAGCCACAATGCCGCGACACCTCCGACCACGGCCAAAGGCTGCGCCAACATCAAGACCCAAGGCTGCAGAAACGAGTTGAACTGACTGGCCAGCACCATGTAGACGAGGATCATGGCCATAAGGAAGGCGAAAAGCATGTTTTTCACGGTGCGGCCGAATTCCCGCGCCTGCCCGAGAAAGACGATGCCGTAGCCCGGAGGCAGAATCCTTCCGGCCTGCGCCTTGACGACACCGACCGCATCCCCCAGCGGCATGGACGGGGTGCTGTAGAACATGCCGGCGTAGCGCAGATCCATTTTCGGCACCACGGCGGGTCCGAGCCGCTTGTGCCAGGCGGCCACGGTATCCAGCCGCACCAACCGGCCGCCCGTTCCACGAACATAGATTCTGGCCAGATCGGCGGGATGGCGAAGTTGTCCCGGTGCCGCCTTGAGGCGGATATCGTAACGGTTTCCGTCCCCGGGGACGTCGTTGTATCGGGCCACATCGAATCCCCCGGCCAGCACATCCACGGCCAACGCGGCCGCCCGGGCACTGATGCCCAAATCGCGGGCACGGACACGATCCACATCCAGGGTCAATTCTGGAAGATCGAGTTGCAAATCCAAATCGATGTGACCCATACCCGAGATCCCTTGCAGACGACGCAGGAGAACATGCGACAGACGGGCGGTCTTCTTCATGTCCGGCCCGATCAGGCCGAACTGCAGCGGTTCCCCGCGTTGGCCGCCGATGATCGGTACGCGCATGACAAAGGCGTGCAGGCCGGGAATCGCGGACAACTCCCTCTGCACGGCCGGGATCAATTGCCACTGGCGCAGCGACCGTTCCTCCTTCGGGATCAACTGCACAAATGCCAGCCCCTGGTTGACCTGTCCCGCACGACCCAGGCCAATGGCCGTAAAATAATTTTTCACCTCACGATGACGATGCAGCACCGATTCCACCGCCTGCAGTTTCCCTCGCGTGGCGGCGATCGAAGCGCCGAGCGGAGCCTTGAAAATGATCATGAAGCGGTTCTCATCCTCCTTGGGCACAAATCCCTTGCCGACGATGGAGAACAGGAACGTACTGGCCACGAAGATCGCCGCCGCCGAGACCAGAACGCTCCAGCGGTGCCTCAGGGACCAGGCGAGAAGGCGGCGATAGAGGCGGTCCAGGGCATTGAAAGCGGACGCAAAGAAGGCGCGGACACGCCCCCGCCTCTCCTCCACCCGAAGGTGGCGGGAACAAAGCATCGGCGTCAGTGTCAAGGCCACCAACATCGAGGCCAGCACGCCGAAGGTCACGACCACGGCAAAGGATTGAAAAAAACGTCCGACCATACCACCGAGAAAGATCACCGGCGCGAAGATGGCCACCAGAGTGAGGCTGGCGGCCATGACGGCAAAGGCCACCTGACTGCTGCCCTTGATCGCCGCCTGCATCGGATCGCTTTCCAGTCCGCGTTCGCGATGCCGGTAGACGTTTTCGAGCACCACGATGGCATCGTCGACAACCACACCGATCAGAAGCAGCAGGGCCAAAAGCGTGATCAGATTCAGCGTGTATCCGAAAAAATAGGCGACGGCGATGGCCGCCAGCAGGGACACCGGGATGGCCAGGGAGATGATCAGTGTTGCACGGATATTCTGCAGAAACATCAATACAACCAGGGCGGCCAGGATCACGGATTCGAACAGATGATCCTTGAGTCCGTCCACGATACCCTCGATGATTTCGGCATCGTCGGTGGCGATATCCAGGTGCATGCCGGGAGGCAGCGCCGGGATAATCTCCTCCCGCAGACGCCGCTTCACCTCTCTGGAGATGGCCACGGTGTTGGCGCCGGTGACGCGAACGATTCCCAGGCCAACGCTCGGTTGGCCGTCAAAGCGGGCCAGCTGCCGGAAATCCGCCAGGCCATCCTCGATGCGGGCAATATCCCCCAGTTTGATGCGGCCGCCGTCACGAGCGAGGACCACCATGTTGCGCAGATCCCGCACGCGGTGGAACTCCATATCCAGCTTGATCAGATATTCACGCTTTTTCCCCACCAGGAAACCGCCCGGAAACTGCACATGCTCGGCGGCAAAGGCCTGCACGACGTCGGCCACGGTCACGCCCAAACCGTGCATGCGCTCCAGATCCAGCCACACGCGGATGGTCCGCTCCCGCCGCCCGCCGATGCGCACCTCGCCGACGCCGTCGATGTTCTCCAGGCGTTTTTTGATGACGTTGCGCGCATACTGATTGAGCTGCTGCAGGGTGCGGTTGCCGCTCAAGGCCAGCCACATGATCGGCGTGGCGCCCACTTCCACCTTGGCCACCACCGGGGGATCGACATCCGCAGGCAAAAGACGCAACACCTGGTTGACCTTGGCCTGCACTTCGTTGAAGGCGACATCGATATCCTTCCGCAGCTCGAACTGAATGTTGACGATGGACACACCGGGCGAGGATTGGGAAATCACGTGTTCGATCCCCGGCACGCTGTTGACCTTCTCCTCGATGATGGAGGTGATGGCCGCATCGACGACATCCGGATGCGCCCCCTTCAGGGTGGTGGTCACGGAAACCATCGGGAAATCGATGTGCGGGAAGCGATCGACACCGATGCGGCCGTAGGCCACGAGACCGAACAACACGAGGACGCCGGACAGCATCCAGGCCAGCACATGGCGCCGGATCGACAGCTCCGGAAGCGTCACGTTCGCCTACCTGGCCACGATGCGAACCGCGGCGCCGTCGCTCAGGAAGGCCGCGCCTTCCACGGCCACGGTCTCGCCCGCATGCAAACCCGAACGCACTTCGATGCGGCCATCCAGGCGGACCCCGGTATGCACCGGACGTTCCGCCACCCTGGTACCGCTCACCACATACACGACCTCGCCTTGCGGCCGCAACACCACACTCTCCTCGGGAACGACAACGGCATGCCGGCGGGCCACGACGACTTCCGCCACCACACTGCCGCCCGGCCTCCAGCCACCGGGGTTCGGAACATCGATCCGAGCCCTGAACGCGCCCGATCCCTTCCCCACCATCGGCGACAGTTCATGGATCCTGGCGCGTATGACCCGCCCGTCTCCCGGCAGATGCATGAAGACCTCCTGGCCCGTCCTGATCAACCGCGCTTTCGTTTCCGGAAAGGGAATGCTGATCTGCAGCGGACCCTCGGTCACGATCTCGACCAACGGGGCGCCTTTTTTCACGTAGTCGCCGACGGCCACGAACCGACGCTGCAAGCGGCCGTCGAGGGGGGCCGTGACAAGGGTGTGCTCAAGATCCAATTGTGCCTTGCGGTAGCGTGCCAGCGCCCCGTTTCTTGCCTGCCGGAAGGCCGCAAGATCGGCTTCCGCCCGATCCAGGGTCGTGGGAGACACGAACTTCTCCGCCGCCAGGTGACGGTATCGCTCCACCAATCTGCGTTGGGCCTCGATGCGGGCCCCGAGACGGGCCATCTCCGCCTTCGCGGCGGCTGTGGCGGCGCGGTAATCGCGGGCATCCAGACGCACGATGCGCGCTCCCTTCCGCACGTGATCACCGACATCGACGCCGACCCAGAGGACCCTGGCCGCCACCTCGGCGGCGACGGTGGCCGAGCGTGGATCCAGGATCCGGCCCACGGCCGACTCCACCACGCGGACATCGCGGCCACCGGCCACCTGAACCGTCACGGGCACCGCATGGGCCGCCTTTGTGCCGGACTCTTTCTGCCCCTGCCCACAGCCACCCAGGAGTGCAAGCGCCAGCAGCAAGGCGGCGGATCGTCTCATGCCTGTTCCTCCCTGCGGTTGCAGATCCCGAGCAACAGCAGACGCAACAGCCGTTCACCCGTCTGCGCTGGATTTGTGAAATGTGTCTCGGGCAAATAACAAAGAATGGACCAGGATTCGAACAGGAAAACATTGAGCCCCACGATGGCGGCGGCGGCATCGGCGGCTTCCATGTCGCGGCGGAGTATACCGTGCTCCTGACCGTTGCGGATCAAGGCCATCAGACGGGTGAAATGCTCCCCGAACACCTCCACGGCCATCGCCTGGCCGCGCCTGCGGTCGCCATCCGTCAACTCCCTCAGAATCAGCCTGGAGACATCCTCCTGGGCAAACATGTTTTGCAGGTGGGCGGCGGCGAACGTACGGATGGGCCTGACGGAACCGCAATCGGTCTCCTGCAGTGATTTGAGAATGGTGCCGATGTCGCGGCAGGCCCGGCGCATTACCTCGAGATACAGATTCTGCTTGCTGCCGAAATGATGGAAGATCGTGGCCTTGGAAACCCCCGCCCGGGTTGCGATATCCTGGATGGAGACGGCGCCGAAGGCATGCTTGGCGAACAGCTCCTCGGCCGCCGCGAGAATGCGCTTTTCTCCGTCCGCCGTCTTTTTCGAGCCCATGACCCCTCCGACCGACCGATTGGTCAGCCGATGGTAGGAATGCGGATTTTCTTGTCAAGCGGATTGTTGTGATTCAGGCCGTGCGACCCAGGCGACAGGCGATGTCGGCGACCTTGGAGGCCGGATCCGGGCCCTGCAACATGCGGCGAAGACGCGTAAAGGCGCTTCGCTGCCGCACTGCTTCCTCCTCCCCCGCCAGCAACGGCAGCAGCATGGAAGCGAGATGTTCCGGCGTGGCTTGATGTTGGATCACTTCCGGCATCACGGTCCGGTCCCCGAGAAGGATGTTGGCAAGACCGATATGGCGCAGGCGCAACACCCTGCGGGCCGCAAATTCCGTGAAGGGTGAAGTGCGATAGAGCAACACCGAGGGCACGTCCCACAGAGCCAACTCCAGGGTGGCCGTGCCCGAAACCGCCGCGGCGGCATCCGCGCGCAAGGCAAAACCCGCTTTCGTGCGCGCAAGTCCCAGGGCCCCGCGGTCGAGCAAGGGGGCAAGAAGAGACGGATCGGTGCCGGCGGCGATTGGAACGACGCAGGCGAGGTTCGGATGCTGGTGCCGCACCCGATCCCAAAGCGCGGCCATCAAGGGCACGTGCCGGGCCAGTTCCAGCGGCCGGCTTCCCGGCAGCAACGCCAACACCCGGGTGCCGGTCTCAAGCCCGAGCCGGCGTCTGAATTCCGCCCGAGACCAGCCGTCCGCGCACTCGGTGGCACTGGGATTGCCGACGTATTCGGCTGCGATCCCGTGTTTTGCAAACCAGTCGGGTTCAAAGGGGAATATGCAGGCGAGACGATCCTGCGCATGCCGCAATCGCCGCGCGCGCCAGGCGCCCCAAGCCCACAGCTTGGGGGCAATGTACTGGATCACCGGGATCCCAAGCCTTCGCAACCGGCTTCCGAGATGCATGTGGAAACCCGGGAAATCCACCAGGATCGCCACGTCGGGCCTGCAGGATGCGGCCCAGGAGAGCAAGGCCTTTCGCGCCCGCCGAATGCGCGGCAGGGCCCTGACCACTTCCCCCACGCCCATCACGTTCAGACTCTCCATGTCCACCAGAGCCCTGCAGCCCGCCTCGCGCATCATCGGTCCGGCCATGCCGGTGATCTCCGCATCCCGCAGGCGCCGTTGCAGGATGCGGACGATCCGTGCCGCATGCACGTCGCCGGAAACCTCGCCGGCGCTGATCAGGATGCGCACGGGTTTACGCGGCCGAGGACGGCGGATGCTCCCGCGGCGCGAGGCCGTAGACCGAAATCCCGTGGCGCCGCGCCAGGACCACCATCTCGTCACGTGCAAGCAACAGGGTTCGGCCCGCCTCCACGGCCAGGGCCTTGCAACCGCTGGCGTGCATGCATTCGAGGGTATCCGGACCCACGGCCGGCACGTCGAAACGTGGATCCTGATTCGGCTTGGCCACCTTGACCACCACGGCGCGACCGCTGCCCAGACTCCCACCCCGGCGTATGGCTGCATCCGTTCCCTCGATGGCCTCGACGGACAACACGGCCCGGTCCTGGACCACGACGGTCTGGCCGATATCCAGGGCGGCGATGCCCTTGGCCTGGGTGTAGCCGAATTCCATCTCCCCCCGCAGGCCCCTGAACGGCCGGGGGCCGAACAGAAGGCCATTTCCCGCGAGCATGTCCGCGGCGCACAGAGTCTGGGGCAACACCCGAATACCGGCCTTGCCGAGTTCGTCGGCGATGGCGCTCATGATGGTGTCGTCGCGGCGGTCGGAGAGCCTGGCCAGCGTCTTGACCGCCGCCAGGTCCGGGCGGAAGTTGCGGAAGAGATGCAGCTTGTGGACCTTGCCGGCAAACACGGCGGCATTCACGTCGGCGGCATTCAGGGCCTTGATCATGCCCCCCAGTTGCCCGACATGCAGCCAGCACACGGACTCCGCATGGGCCTCGATGGCGGGATCCGTCTCCTCCATCGCCGCCACCACGTGCAATTCCACGCCCCGGCGCTTGAGGGTGGCGGCAAGTTCCAGCGGAAAGACGCCGTAACCGGCCACCAGTCCGAGCCTTGGAGGAATGCGATGGGAAGGGGTTTGCGCCGACATGCTCCCGGAGATCAGTCTTCCAGGTCCGGCGCCGCACCCCTGTGCATGGTCACGCCGCGTTCCGCCGCACGGACGAATTCCACCATCTCCCTGGCGTGAGGATCCTCCGCGGCCGGGGCCGCCGCTTTGCGCAATCGCTCCTCGAGCGGCCCCCTTCCCTGAAGGAGCACCTTGTACACCCGCTTCAAACGGCGGATCGTATCCTGCGTGAAGCCGCGACGCTTCAGCCCGATCAGGTTCAGGCCGGCCAGACCGGCGCGATAGCCGCCCATGACCAGGCAATACGGCGGCACATCCTTGTTGACGCCGCACATACCGCCCACCATGGCATAGCGGCCGATGCGCACGAATTGGTGGATTGCGGTGAGCCCGCCAATGATGGCCCCGTCGCCGATGACGATATGGCCGGCCAGCGTGGCACAATTGGCCAGGATGGCCTCGTTGCCGACCTGGCAATCATGGGCCACATGCGCATAGGCCATCAGAAGGGTGCCGTTGCCGATGCGCGTGATCATGCCACCGCCCTCGGTGCCGGTGTTCACCGTCACATACTCGCGAAGGGTGTTGTCATCGCCGATCTCGATGCGCGAGGGTTCACCATGGTATTTCAGGTCCTGGGGTTCCTGCCCGATGCTGGCAAAGGGAAAGATGCGATTGCGCCTGCCGATATGCGTACGACCGGAAACCACGACGTGGGACATGAGTTCGGTGCCGCTGTCGATGCGGACATCGGGGCCCACGATGCAATACGGACCGATGACAACGCCGGTCTCGATCCCGGCCCCCTCGGCGACGACCGCGGTCGGATGGATGCGCGGCATCAGACTTCGTCCCGCGGCATCAGCGTGGCCATCAGTACGCCCTCGCACACCAGCTCACCGTCCACGCTGGCCACACCACGGAATTTCCACATCAGTCCGCGCCGGCGCAGCAGTGTGAGTTCGTAGACAACCTGATCGCCGGGTCGCACCGGTTTGCGAAAACGCACTCCGTCAATGCCGGTGAAATACACCAGGTATTCCCGGTCCCTGGCGATGGACTGGAAAGCGAGCAATCCGCCGGTTTGGGCCATGCCTTCAACCAGCAGCACCCCCGGCATGACCGGATAGCATGGAAAATGGCCGCCGAATTGGGGTTCGTTGTAGCTGATGTTCTTGATGGCGCGGATGAATTTCTCGGGCTCGAAATCCACCACCCTGTCCACCATCAGGAATGGAAAACGGTGCGGGAGCAGGTTCATGATCTCGTCGATGTTCAATTCGGGCATGAATTCCTCCTTGGCTCGAAGACGGCTATTTCCCGCCTCTGAGGAGCTTCCACATGTCCGGGAGACGCAGCAACAGCGCCGAAACTTTCAGCCACAGGCGATGCGGCATGGCGGGGATGCCGGCATAGGTCCCGCCGGCCTTCAGATCGCCCGGGACACCGCTCTTGGCCGCAATGCGGCATTCGTCTCCGATATGCAGGTGGCCGGCGACCCCGACCTGACCGCCGAGCTGGCAGCCCTTGCCGATCTCCGCCGAGCCGGAGATCCCCACCTGACTGGCCAGAATGCTGTGAGCGCCGATCCGCACGTTGTGGGCGATCTGGATCAGGTTGTCGAGTTTCACGCCGTGCTCGATCACGGTGTCTCCGATCACCCCCCGATCCACGCAGGTGTTGGCTCCGATTTCCACGCCGTCGCCCAGCACCGCGCGACCCGTGTGTGGAATGTGAAGGAATTCACGTCCATTCCAGGCATAGCCGAAGCCGTCGGAACCGATCACGGCACCGGCCTGAAGCAGGACGTTGTTGCCCAGGATACAACCGCGAGCGATCACCACCCGCGGCCGCAACTCGCAGCAACGGCCGATCACGGCGTCGTCCTCGATGATGCAGCCGGCCCCGATGCGAGTCCCCGAACCGATCCGGACCCGGCGACCGATCACTGCCCCCGCTCCGACATCGACATCGGCGGCAAGCTTTGCACTGACATCGATCAGCGCCGTGGCGTCGCGAACACCACGGGGCGGAGCCGAAGGATGAAAATGCCGTTGCAGAAGGGCAAAGGCGAGATATGGATCGGCGACCCGGATCACGGGTCGATCCGTTTCCGGAAACGCCTGCAGGTGAATGAAAATCACGCCGGCGGCGGATGATTCGAACAGACCCTTGTACCGGGGATTGGAGAGAAAGGAGGCGTCATGCAGGCCGGCCTTTTCAAGCGTCTGAATGCCCGTGATGTCGGCATCCGGATCGCCGTGTTCCAGCTTTCCGGATACAAGCGCGGCGATGTCCTGCAAGCGCATGGATTACTTGCCGGCGTCGAGACGTTGCGTCACTTTTGCAGTCACATCGTGAGCGGGATCCACATAAAGAACCGAGGGCCGGGTGAGGATGAAATCGTAGCCGTTTTCCTTGCCGAACTTCTGGATCAGCTTGCCGAACTTGGTGTTGATGCCGGCCAACAGGCGGTTGCGTTCCAGGATGATGGCCTCTTGCGCATCCTGCAGCTTGCGCTTGAATTTCTTCTTCATGTCGTTGATTTCCTGTTGTTTTTCCGACAGTTGCTCGGGTGACATGGCCATCGACTGGGCCAAGAGATCCTTGTCCATCTGATTGATGCGTTTGCGCAGCGCTTCCAATTCCTTTTGCTTGGCTTTCTTGATGCTCTCCAGGCGCTTCTGGCCGGCGCGATACTGCTTGGTGTTCTCGATTGCACTCTTCACATCCACATAGACGATCTTCAGTTCCTTGGCGTAAGCCTCGGCGCAGACCGATACCCCCGCCATAAGGATGATCGCCATCAAGATCTGCCTTCGCATATTGCTACTCCTTTTTCTCCGATCTTACTAAAACACCGTTCCGATATTGAATTCGAATGTCTTGGTCAAGTCGCCCGGCTGCTTCCGGAAAGGGAATCCCCATGATAGCCCAACCGGCCCGATGGGCGAAAGCCACTCGATGCCGAAGCCCGCCGAGACCCTCAAAGTGGACAGCCTCAGGGTCTGGTTGAAATCGGCGATCGTGCCCGCATCGATGAAACTGACCCCGCGGAAGCCCGAAGTCTGCATGTACGGCAGAGGAAAATACAGATTCAACACCGCCGAAACGAATTTGTTGCCGCCGATGACATCGTTGGTCACCGGATCCCGAATGGTGACCCCGAATTGATCGAAACCCCGCAAACTGCCGATCCCTCCCATCGAATAACGGCGATAGAGTGGCACATCCCGGCCCGAAAAACCATGGATGTAGGAGCCGCGAATGGCCGGGTTCAGAATAAAGCCCGAGCCCAAGGGAAGATAGGTGCTGCCCCGGGCGGAAAATTCGAGAAAGCGGTTGATGCCGCCCAGTCCGGCGAGGTTCATGCCACCGGACAACATGCTTCCTTCCTGCGGCCGGATCAGACTGTCACGCGTGTCCCAGGTCAGGCTCTGGCTCAACTCGCCGGTGGTCTGGGTGCCCTCCTGCGACTTCAGGATCGGGGAGGCGGTGTCGGCAAGATCAAACAGACGGGTGTCGGAGAATTGGTAACCAACGCTGTAGGTCAGCGTTTCGCTCAAAGGCACACCGAAGCCGAAGCCGCCGCCGAAGCTGTTCTCCTTGTAGCCGAGCTGGGTCTGCAAGCGCGTTTGACGCTTGAAGGCGTTCAGGCTGGCGCTCAGTTCCTGATCCAGGAAATACGGATCCGTGATGCTGGCGTCAAAATTCTGGGTCTTGGCGCCGAGTTCTCCGCTGATGTTCGTGGCGTAGCCCTTTCCGAGAAGGTTGCGCTCGCGCACCGAAGTCTGGATGAACACCTTCTGCAGCTGCGAGAAGCCGACGCCGACCGTGAAGGAGCCGGTTCGTTTCTCCGTCACATTGATCTTCATGTCCACCTTGTCCGGGGCCGAGCCCTTGGGCATGGAAACACGCACATCCTCGAACAGGGACAACTTCTTCACCCTCTTCTTGCTTCTTTCCAGCTTGCTGCTGGAAAAGCGGGCCCCTTCGGCCTGGCGCAGCTCCCGACGGATGACGGGATCCTCCGTCTTGTTGTTGCCGCTGATCTCGATGCGCTCGATATACACCTCGGGGCCCTTCTCGATATCGAAGGACACGTCCACGGTGCGCTTGTCGATGTGGCGGTGGAACAGGGGCGTCACGGTGGCAAAGGCGTAGCCCTCGTCGCCCACCCTCGTGGTCATGGCTGCAATGGACTTGCGCATCTTTTCGAGGGAATACAGTTCACCCGGTTTGAGTTCGATCAAATCCATCAACGTCTTGCGGTCGGGAACGAGATCGCCCTGCAGATCGATCTTCCCGACCTCGTACTGCCGCCCTTCGTGAATGGAAAAGGTCAGATAAAACCAGCGTTTGTCCGCCGACAGGGAGACGATGGTCGATTCCACCTTTGCGTCCAGATATCCGTGGTTCAGGTAATATTGCAGAATGAGCTGGCGGTCCGCCTGCAGACGATCGCGATTGAAAACATCCCGATCCTTGAACCAGGCCGCCAGCCCGGACTTCCTGGAAGCGATCTCCTTCTCCAGGACGCGGCCGGAAAAGGCCTCGTTGCCGATGAAGCGTATACGCTTGATTCGCGTCACCTCCCCTTCATGGACCTTGAGGGTCAGATCGAGACGGCCGTCCGACCGCCTCTTTTTGACCACGTCGACATGAAGCTGGTAGTAGCCTTTTTTCAAGTAACCTCGACGGATCAGGCGAATATCGTGTTCGAGCAAGGCCTGACTGAAGATGCGCCCCGATTTGAGTTTCAATCGTCGCTTGATGTCCTTCTCCTTGACCGCATGCAGCCCTTCGATCTCCATGGAGGCGATCATTGGATTCTCTTTGACGCGATAGATGAGATGCACCCCATCCGGCCTTCGGATGCCGATCACCCGCACGTCGGCGAAGAAACCGGAGGCAAACAGACGCCGGACATCGCGGCTGATGCGACGTCGATCCACCTTTTGCCCGATGCGGGAATGGATCTTCTCGATGATGGCCCCGGTTTCGACGAAATGATTGCCTGTGATCTCGATGGCGGCGATGCGGCCGCCGGCGGCATCGGCATGGGCGGTAAAGACGAAGGCGATGGCCGCGACGGACCATGCCAGCAAGCCGATCCGGAATTCCGCCCGCCGCCCGCCGCCTGTCCTCATCCCTTGAGCCAACGTGCGATGTCGTTGTAGAAGGCGAACAGCATCAACAGCGCGATCAAGGCCATGCCGATCATCTGGGTCTGCTCCATGACCTTGGCCGGCAGCGGAGCACCGCGGACCTTCTCGATCGAGAGATAGAGCAGATGCCCCCCGTCCAGCACCGGAATGGGAAGCAGGTTCAAGACGCCGAGATTCACGGAGATCAGGGCCAGAAAGGAAAGGAAGGCCACGAATCCGAGGCTGGCGGTCTTGCCGGCGAGTTGGGCGATGGCGATGGGGCCGCCCAGGTTTTTCGGCGAGATCGAGGCCACCAGCATCTTTCCCAGAACCTCCAGGGTGGTCACGGTCATCTCCCATGTGCGTTCGAAGCCGTAGACGAATCCATCCACCGGTCCCATGCGATAGAGTTCCTGCGGAAACAGCGATCGTGCCGTCATCTTCGCCCCAATGCGCCCATGGCCCGTGCCGTCGGCTTCGGGCGTGATGTCGAGGTTGAGGATCTCCCCCTCACGACGGACACTCAGGGTGATGGTTTCACCGGCATGGCGGCGGATCATGCGGATGAAACCACCGATGCTGGCCACGGGTTCCCCTTCGACTTGCAGAATTTCATCGCCGGCCTTGAGACCGGCATGGGCGGCCGGTGTGTCGGGAAGGATGCCGGCCACCAGCACATGCATGCC
>CAZHOU010000014.1:0-19537 GCA_964534165.1 uncultured Zetaproteobacteria bacterium | reverse complement strand
GTCCAGGGGTAGGCGCAAGGCATCGACCCCCAGGCGTGTGGCCACCTTGAACCCTTGCTCGTTGAAGGCGAAGTCGCCGAAGCAATGATCGAATGGCAGGCCCACGACATCCGCCTGTTGCCCTTTGATGATGTCACTGCCCATGATCTGCTGGCCATGTTTTTTCCACCGCCCGTCTTCTTTTTCAAGCACAACAAGGGACTCTGGGTGGGTGGCCGCCTCTACCAGAAGACGATTGTCGGCTGGAATGGAAATTGTTGGGGTTTCCAGCAGGCTACGGCGGGTAAGCTCCAGCGCGCGCAAGTCTTCGTACACGCTGCTGTAGCCAAGGCGCTTGAAACTACCGTTTACATTGCCACGATCGTCCAAGGCTGAACCTAGGGGAGTGTCGGGCACCAGCAGTAGGCAATGGGCCTGCTCGAAGCCTTTGGGGCGCCTCCGATTATGGCGGTGGAGGCGGCCTAGGCGCTGAAGGAGGACATCTGTAGGGGCGAGATCTGTGATGAGTAGATCGGCGTCGATGTCGAGGCTCTGCTCCAGGGTCTGGGTGCCGACGAGGAGGATGGGGCCTGGCGGGCTGTTCTTGCCCAGGCGGTGGCTTACGGCGGCGTCCAGCACCACCCGGTCTTCAGGGGCGAAGCGGCCGTGGTGGGGGCAAGCCACGCCTTCACAGCGGAACAACCAGTTCTGATGCATATCGGGGTGGGCTTCGATTGCACGGTGCAAAGTATTGGCACGATCGACGGTGTTCATCACCACCAGGATTCTGGCTCCGGCTTTCAAGCAGTCGATCAGGCGGTCGGCCAAGTTTTCCGGCTCGAAGGCCAACGGCACTTCCTCCACACTGACCTCCTTGTTGCTGAGATCCTTGGTGCAGTCTCGGGCGCTGCCATCGGCGAGGGTGAGGCGTGGATAGTCCAGGCGCTGGCATTCGGCCAGCGGGAGGACCTGGACACGGTTGGGATTTTTACCACGCGCCACGGCCAGATAACGCTCGCGGGCCTCCGCGCCCAAGGTGGCGGACAGCAGCATGGCGCGGCCGCCCAGGGCCAAGTGGTGCTCCAGGAGATGTTCCAGCAGGCGGCCCATGTAGCGGTCGGAGGCGTGCACCTCGTCTACTACCAGCAGGCTACGGGCGAGGCAGGCGCCGCGCAGGTGGGCGTGCTTGGTCTGCACCGCGGAAAGCAAGGCTTGGTCAATAGTGCCTACCGCAACGGTGGCGGCGAGGAAGCGCTTTGGATGTTCGATGGCCCAAATACGCTCATGGAGGCAGGCCTTCGCATCGTCCTGCCAGATGTTTCCTGACTCCGGGCGTGGGAGGATTTTTTCAGCGGGTAGGCCGTCCACCTGGGCATAGCCGGGCACGGCAAGGCAGATGACGGGGCATAGGCCCGAGTCGAGGAACCAGCGGACCATGGTCTGGTGCACGCGCGTGTAAAGTTCGCGGGCGGCCACGCGAGTGGGAAGGGCGAAGTAGAGGCCATCCACCTCGCCGGCAGCGAACAAGGTGAAAAACCAGTCCAAAGCAGCTTCGGTTTTGCCAGAGCCGGTTTCAGATTCGGCGATGAGAATGCCGGTAGACGGGTCTTTCGGGTCCAGATCATGCACCGCCTGTTGCAGCGGTCCAGGTTTGAACGTAAAGCGTCCTTTGAATGCTTTTGGTCCTGACTCCAAAACAGGGCGCAGGGGTCGGACGTCTAGCCCGACTTCCTGGAGCAGGCGGGGCGCGGTTTTTTTGCCGTATTTCAGTCGGTCGGTTGGTTCGATATGCTGCACGGGGAACCAGTGGGGATGGGAACCCAGCCAATCGGCCAGCATCACCAGTCCGGCGAAGATGTGCTGGAAGCGGGCGTTCTCTGGCAAGGGCTCGCCGCCGGCCTCGAAGGCGGCAGGGAAGGACCTTTTTGCCCAAGCCATCAGCTCGGCCGCAGCGGCCATGGGGTCATGACCTCGATGCGGGCGCCAGTAGCGGCCCCAGGTTCGGGATTTGCCGGCAAGGCTCTCGTCGAATCGCACCGGCCGGCCGTGATGGGACCAAGAGGCGAGGAGAAGCTCTCCCAAGGCGCAGTCGCCTTTCGCGAACCACTCGGCCAGTGCCTCGATCTGCAAGGCCTCGGCAAAGGATTCGTTCAGTTCGGCATCGTCGAACAACACCGCGAGTTCGGCCACGTGACCTGCGGGATCAAACGGACGCTCGGGGAAAACCTTGTACTGAAAACCCAGGTTGACCTTGCCCGCGTCGTGGAGTAGAGCAAAGACAGCAAGGCGATCCAGGTCCTGATAGCTCAGCCTGCGACTGGCCGCCTTCTCTAGCGCCCGGCGCAGGCCGGGTAACTCGCACAAGGCTCGAAAGACAGCAGCCACATCCAGGCAGTGGCAGGCGAGGGGCATGCAGATGGGGCCATCTTCTTTGAATTTACCCCAAAATATGCATGCGTTGCTATTCATAGCATTACCTCGAAGCGGATGCGCTGCCAGGGATCGCGGGACTCGCGCAGAGCGACGATGCGCGCCGAAAGCCGCTCGCCACGGTCGAGCATCCAGGCCACCGCCGCGTTTTGCGACCGCGGCACATAGCCCAGCTTTCGTCCACGCCAGTCGACACGCACGGCGCGTTCAAATACAGCCGCATGTCGGCGATCAGGCGGGTGACCGTGCGCGGGCTGCAGGCGAGGCGCTCGCACAGAAGCGGCAGCGGGGCGGGCGTGCGACGACTCTTCAGGATCCGATGCAGCCGCAGCGCCCGCTCCAGCTTGTCCATGCCCGTGTCGCTACGGAGCCGATTCGATGCCGGCGCGTCGGTCCGCTTCCCGCGCCAGCGCCTTCAGGGCCGTGGCCACCTTCACCGGGTAGGGCGGCGCCGTCTCCAGTGCGCGGAGTGCCGGAGGCAGGGCGGCGAGACCTTCCACGGCACGGGCGCGGATCTCCTCGATCGACGGGGCTTGCCCGAGCCGCTTGCCCTTTTCCATCACCTTCACGATCAGCGGTGTGCCCTCGTGTTCGTCGCCCTCGACGGTCAGGATGTCGCCGGCCGGGATGCCGTCCCGGAACGTCCGGTACACCTGCTTGCGCCCCGGCCAGGTGGCCTTGCCCTCGCTGACCTTGCGACGGCCGATGCCGGCGTATTCCTGCAGCTTGTAGGCGCAGTCCAGGTAGGGAGCGTCGGCGGCGGTGTTCATGCGCGTGCCGACGCCGTAGCCGTCGATCGGCGCTCCCTTGGCCGCAAGGTCCGCCAGCCGGTATTCGTCCAGGTTGCCGCTGGCGAAGATCGTGACCCGACGCAGACCGGCGGCATCCAGGATTCGACGCACCTTGAAGGCGTGGGCGGCGAGATCCCCCGAGTCCAGGCGCACGCCTCGGATGGAGATGCCCTCGAAGGTGAGGTGCGGCGCCAGTTCCGCCACCTTTTCGGCCGCGCGTTCGGTGTCGAAGGTGTCGATCAACAGCACGACATTGCCCGGATGCGAGCGGGCGTAGTGCAAAAAGGCCTCCTCCTCGGAGTCGTGGGCCAGGATGTAGGAATGGGCCATGGTGCCGAAGATCGGGATGCCGAAACGAGGGGCGGCGAGCACGTTGGAGGTGCCGTCGAGGCCGGCGATGTAGGCGGCGCGGGCGGCGAGGAGTCCCGCCTCGGCGCCGTGCGTGCGGCGCAGACCGAAATCGACGATCCGCTTTCCCGGCGCCGCCAAGCGCACGCGCGCCGCCTTGGAGGCGATCAGGGTTTGGAAATGCAACAGGTTGATGAGGCGGCTCTCCACCAGTTGCGCCAGCGGCAGCGGGGCGGTGAGGCGCAGGATGGGCTCGTTGGGGAAGAAGATCGTGCCCTCGGGCATCGCATGCACGTCGCCGTCAAAACGAAGGCCTGCGAGATAGTCGACGAAGTCGTGCGAGAAGCGCTCGCTTTTCCGCAACCATTCCAGGTCCTCGTCCCCGAAGCGCAGATCCTCCAGGAAGGCGAGCCCCTGCTCCAGGCCGCAGGCCATCAGGAAGTTCCGCTGCGGCGGCAGCTTGCGTACAAAAAACTCAAACACCGCCTCCCGAGTCAGGCCGTGTTCGAGGTAGCTCTGCATCATCGTCAGTTGATACAGATCGGTGAGCAGGGGCGAGGTGTCGGCGCGTGTCATGAGGAGGCGGACGATTCGGGGAGTGTCAGATCCTCCGAGGTGATGAGTTTAGCGCCTCCATCCCGCATCTCGGCCAGGGCACGCTCCCCGTCGCCGCGGTGCACGTCGACGGCACGCACCGCGTCTTGCAGCACCAGAACGCGGTAGCCGAGCCGGAGGGCGTCCTTGACCGTGTTCAGGACACAATAATCGGTGGCCAGGCCCCCGACCACTAGACGCCGGCTTCCGGTCTCCTGCAGGCGCCGATGCAGTTCCGTGCCACCGAAGCCCGAATAGGCGTCGGTATCCGGTCGCGTGGCCTTGGAGACAACGATCGCCGCCTGCGGCAATCTCAAGGCAGTAGCGAAGGCCGCGCCCTCGGTGCCGGCCACGCAATGCGGCGGCCACGGGCCGCCTTGGGACTTGAACGAGCAATGGTCCGGCGGATGCCAGTCGCGGGTGGCGAAGATCGGCCGTCCGGCGGCGGCAAAGAGTTCGATGCAGCGGTTGAGTGGCGGAATGACCCGGCCGCCCTCGGGCACGGCCAGGGCGCCTCCAGGCAGGAAATCGTTCTGGACATCGACGATCACCAGGGCGTCGCCGTCCCCGATTCCGATCACTTGTCCCTCCTTTTCCGGGCGTTCCTTCCGATCATTCCTCTTCATCGGCGGCCAGCAGCCTGGCCGCCTCTTCGTGATCCACGTGGCGGATGTCGTGACCCTGGATGCAGTAGATGGCCATCTCGGCGATATTCTTGGCATGGTCGCCGATGCGTTCCAGGTGCTTGGCCGCGTTCGAGAGGGCGATCGAGCTGCTGATCGCATGCGGATCCTCAAGCATGGTGGCAATGGTTTCTCGGTAGATCGCCCTGTACATGCTGTCCACGCCGGAATCGTCGCGAATGACGCGCATGGCCAAATGCAGGTCGTTCCGGGCCAAGGCGTCCAGGGCGCGGTTGACCTGGCGCTGTACCTTTCCGGCCATGGTCTCCAGGCCGAGGAATCGTTTCGGCGGTCGCTCCAGAATCTGCAGGGTGCCGTGCGCAATGCCGGTGGCCAGATCGCCCATGCGTTCCAGGTCGGTGACGACTTTGATGATGGCGATCAGGAAGCGCAGGTCGCCGGCCGCCGGCTGGTGACGGACGAGGATGCCGCGCGTCAGATTGTCGCACTGCACCTCCAGGGTGTTGATGGCGGTGTCGCGGTCAATGGTCTTTTGCGCCAGGCGCGCGTCCTGTTCGAGCATGGATTGGACGGCGTTGCCGATGGCACGTTCCACCAGCCCGCCCATGGACAAAACGTGTTCTTTGAGCTGTGTGAGTTCGACGTCAAAGCGACGCAGGGTGTGTACATTCATAAAAAAACTATAGGATTTCCGGGTAGTTGTGTAAAGGGCTGGGCAGCGATCCCGCTTTTCTCCCAGTCACGGCAGGCAGGCGCGATCACATGAACAAATCCGGGTTAATCCTCCTCGTCTCCGTCCAGCAACTCCTTAAGCTGCTCCGGATCGATGTGACGCACCTCGTGCCCGACGGCCATGTAGATGACCATCTCGGCGATGTTGGTGATGTGGTCACCGATCCGTTCCAGGACCTTGGCGATGTTGGTCAGCGCCATGCACTGGGTGATCGAGGCCGGGTTTTCCGCCATGTGCGTGAGCATGACCCGCTGGGTGCCCGCGTATTCCTTGTTGACGAGCTGGTCGCGTTCGATGACGTGCTGCGCTTCCTGGGCGTTGCGCGTGAGGAAGGCCTGGCGGACCTTTTTCAGCTGATCGAGGATCAGTTCCTGCAGGACGGGAATCGAGGCCATGTTCTCCGTCTCGGGCCTCGGCATCTGCAGAACGTTCTGGGCGATGTTGGTGGCCAAATCGCTCATGCGTTCCAGATCGGTGACGATCTTGGTGGCGGCGAAGACGAAGCGCAGATCGGAAGCCGCCGGCTGCTGCCGGACGATCAGCCATCGCGCCGCCTCGTCCGCCTGCACCTCCAGGGCGTTGGCTGCCTCGTCCTGCTTGATGACCCGGCGAGCCAGCTCCTTGTCGCCCTCCAGCAGGCTCTGCAGGCTCTGCTTGATGTTCTTGCGCACGATCTTGAACATGGAGACAATCAGATCGTTCAGCTCCGCAAGTTCCATATCGAATCGTTTCAGGGTGTGTTCGGGCATGATGGACTCCTAGCCAAAGCGACCGGTGATGTAGTCCTCGGTCTGCTGTTTCGACGGCGATGTGAACAGGGTGTTGGTCTCGTCGAACTCAATGACGCGGCCGAGATAGAAGAAGGCGGTGTAGTCGGAGACGCGCACCGCCTGTTGCATGTTGTGGGTGACGATGACGATCGTGAATTTCTGCTTCAGTTCGTCGATCAATTCCTCGATCTTGGCGGTGGCGATCGGATCCAGGGCCGAGCAGGGCTCGTCCATCAGAATGACTTCCGGTTCGATGGCAATGGCACGGGCGATGCACAGGCGCTGTTGCTGGCCGCCGGAAAGGGCCGTGCCGGGCTGGTGCAGCTTGTCCTTGACCTCATCCCACAAGGCGGCGGCCCGCAGCGCCTTTTCCGCCCGCACCTCCAGCTCGCTCTTGCTCAGGCTCTCGTGCAGCCGCAGACCGTAGGCGATGTTGTCGAACACGCTCATCGGAAAGGGTGTCGGTTTCTGGAAGATCATCCCCACCTTGTGGCGCAGGCGCAGCTCGGAGGTCTTGGCGTCCAGGATGTTGGCGCCGTCGAGAAGAATCTCGCCCTCGGCCCGATGACCCTTGTAGAGACTGAACATGCGGTTGTAGCAGCGGATGTGGGTGGACTTGCCGCAACCGGAAGGACCGATGAAGGCCGTCACCCGGTTCTTGGCGATGTCCAGGGAATTGTCGTACAGCACCTGCTTGTCACCATAGAAGAAATTCAGGTGACGGACGGAGATGCGGATTCCGGAATCCTCCGGCGTTTCTTTTTTCAACGGCGGCTCCTGCCGCGCAGCACGAAGCGCGTGAAGATGGTCACGACCAGCACGGAGGCGGTGATCAGGAAGGCCGCCCCCCAAGCCAGCCGGTGCCAGTCATCGTACGGGCTCATCGCGTAATTGAACAGGGTGACGGTCAGATTGGCCATCGGTTCGTTCATGCTGTGCATCCAGTAGGGACTGTTCAAGGCCGTGAACAGAAGCGGCGCCGTTTCCCCGGCCACCCGCGCCACGGCCAGCATGACACCGGTGATGATGCCGGTCTTGGCGGCACGGAAGATGACCGCGACCAGCATGCGCCAATAGGGCGAACCGAGCGCCAGGGCCGCCTCGCGCATCTCGCCCGGTACCAGCTTCAGCATCTCCTCCGTCGTGCGGATGACGACCGGAAGCATCAGGACGGCAAGGGCGGCGGCGCCGGCCCAGCCGGAGAAATGTCCCATGGTCTTGACCATGACCAGGTAGATGAACACGCCGACGACGATCGACGGCGCCGACATCAGGATGTCGGACAGGGAGCGAACGAAGCCGGCGAAGGGATTGTCGCGCCCGAATTCGGCCAGATAGGTGCCGGCCAGGATGCCGGCGGGAACGGCCATCAGGGTGGCCGCGAGGGTCATCAGGAAGGTGCCGACGATGGCGTTGGCCAGCCCTCCCCCCTCCATGCCGGCGGGGGCCGGAAGCTGGGTGAAGAAGTTCCAGTCGATGGCCGGCAGCCCCTTGTAGACGACGTCGCCCAGGATCCAGGCCAGCATGACGATGCCGAGAACGGCCGCGCCACTGGAGGCAAGCAGGACGAGGCGGCTGACGAGTTGGCGGCGCACCTCCCGGCCCCCGTTCATGCCCGTGCCCCCTTTGCGTTGCCGGCATGCAACCACAGGTTGGCCATGCCGAGGACGATGAAGGTGATCAGAAACAGCACCAGTCCGAGTTCGATCAGGGAGGAGAGGTAGAGGTCGCCGTCGGCCTCGGTGAATTCGTTGGCCAGCGTGGAGGCGATCGAGTTGCCGGGCGCGAGCAGAGACCACGAGAGATGGTAGGCGTTGCCGATCACGAAGGTGACGGCCATGGTCTCGCCCAGGGCGCGCCCGAGGCCGAGGAAGATGGCCCCCATGATGCCCTTCTTGCCGTAGGGGATCATCACGTCCTTGACCACTTCCCAGGTCGTCGCCCCCAGGCCGTAGGCGGCCTCCTTCAGATTTCTCGGCGTCATCAGGAAGACATCGCGGCTGACCGAGGCGATGAACGGAATGATCATCAGGGCCAGCACAAGTCCGGCCGTGAGCATGCCGATGCCCATCGAGGGGCCGGAAAAGAAGGGCAGGAATCCCAGGTGCTTGATCAGCCAGGGTTCGATCGTACTGGCCATGATGGGAGCAATGACGAAGAGCCCCCACATGCCGTAGACGATGCTCGGAATGGCGGCCAGCAGTTCGATGGCCGTGCCGACCGGCGCTCGCAGCCAGTAAGGGGCGATCTCGGTCAGGAACAGGGCGATGCCGATGCTGACGGGAAGGGCGACGAGCATGGCGATCGTGGTGGTGATCAGGGTGCCGGCGATGGCGATCAGGGCCCCGAAATGGTTGGTGACCGGATTCCACTCGGCGCTGGTCAGGAAAGACAAGCCGAAGGCGCGGATGGAGGGTTGCGATTCTCCCCACAGCACGGCCACCAGGGTCAGGAAAAGCACGGCCACGCCCGCGGCGAAGGCCCAGGTCAACAGACGGAATGCGCGATCCGCGCTGAATCGGACGCCGCCGGATCCCGATGCACTCATGAGGGGATGTCCTCCATCTCGTTCCTGCAAGTGGGTCCGATGATTGCGAAATCGGGAGCCGGAAGCAAGCGGGGCCGGTCACCCGGCCCCGCACCCGAACCTACGGCCAGAGCGGCTTCCCATCCGGGCCGCGGATCTCGGCGGCCCAGCTTTTCTCCACCATGCGCACCACCTTGTCCGGCATCGGCACGTAATCCAGGCTCATGGCCGCGGCGGCGCCGTTCTTGTAGCACCAGTCGAAGAATTTCAGCACCGCCCGCCCGCGTTCGGGGTGAACCTGCACCTTGTACATGAGGATGAAGGAGGCGCCGGTGATCGGCCACGAGTTCTTTCCGGGCTGATCGGTCAGCACCATGTAGTAGCCGCTGGCATGGGCCCAATCGGCGCCGGCGGCGGCGGCCTGGAAGTTCTCCGATGTCGGAGCCACGGCACGGCCCCCGCGATTGACCAATTTGACGGTGGCCATGCGGTTTTGCAGGGCGTAGGCGTATTCCACATAGCCGATGGCGGCGGGAACCTTGCGCACGAAGGCGGCGACGCCCTCGTTGCCCTTGCCGCCGAGACCCGTCGGCCAGGACACGGCCTTGGCATTGCCGACTTTCGCGGCCCACTCCTTGCTCACCTTGCTCAGGTAATTGGTGAAGATCCAGGTGGTGCCGGAGCCGTCGGCGCGGTGGACGACGGCGATGGCCGCGTGCGGCAGCTTGAGTGCGGGATTCAGCTCCTGGATGCGGGGATCGTCCCATGCCGTGATCCTGCCCAGGTAGATGTCGGCCAAGACCGGCCCGGAGAGCACCATGCGATTGGCCCCGATGCCCTCGATGTGCACCACCGGCACGACCCCGCCCATAATCATCGGGAACTGCATCAGGCCGAACTTATCCAGCTCGGAGGCCTTGAGCGGCGCGTCCGAGGCGCCGAAATCGACGGTCCTGGCCTTGATCTGCTTGATGCCGCCGCCGGAGCCGATGGACTGGTAGTTCAGGCGCACGCCGGTCAGCTTGTTGTACATGTAGGCCCACTTGCCGTAGATGGGGAAGGGGAAGGTGGCCCCGGCCCCGTTGATCGTGAGCGCCGCCCGGGCCGGAAGGACGCCCATGGTTGTGGCAGCAAGCAATGCGAATGCAAAAAGCAATTTTTTCATGTATGATCTCCTTGTGTATCGAATGACTTGCAATGAAGATTTTATCGATTCCTAGAATTTCAAGTGCGAAAACAAGCCCAAGGTTTGATTTTTGATTTCATCCGTGCCAACGGTTGCAGCGGCGGTGTTTGCACCCGTGATCTTGTTCTTGGTCTTGACATAATCGTACACGAATGAAAAGGCCAACCCCTTGGCCGGGACGAGTTCAAGCGCAACAAGGTACCGCTGAATGGTCTCCTGCCTGCTGCCTCCCAGCAGCAAGGCAGTATTGTCGTAAGGGCGTACCCTGTCGTATTCATAACGTCCAAATGTACCGATTTTCCCCAAGGGGGTATCCAACAACTTCGCTTTTGCCCAGATATCGTAAGCCCTGTTCTGAACCCCCTTCAGCGCCTTGTCGTTGTCACGCACATAGTTGGCGCCGATGCGGTAGTCTTGGCCGATGCCATAGGTCATCATTCCCTGGTACATTCTCTGTTTTGCAGCCGGTTTCGTGGTGACACCGCCGGAGAATTTCTTGGTGCCACGGTAGCCGTCGCGATACTGGAAGTCCAAGGTCAGCCCCTTGATCGGCTCCGAGCCGATACGACCGCTGAAATCCAGCGCCTTGGAGGCGGAGATATTCGTGTAGCCGCCCCCGTTGAACTCGCCAAATTGATAGTGCAGCAAGCCATCGAAAACCTTGCCGACCACTCCAAGACCAGCATCGGCCGAGGATTCGATACCCAGTGTGTCCGTCAAAACCTTTGAAGCATAGCGATGACCCCATAGGCTCTCTTCGTAATCGATCCAAGGGGTGTGAATTACACCGAAGCGAAGGCTGGCTGCAGGCATGAGGTCTCCTTGGATGTACGCATATTTCAGGAAGACATTGTTTTTCTTTTTGAGGTTCGATCCACTTTCCAAGGATACATCCGTGGTGACCCGGACTTTCCATGTATTGTTAATGGCATAGCGTGCAGTAAGATATGCGCGGCTCAGATCCACGCTATTTGTGGATGTTTTTGTTATATCGTTGGTTTTGCTTCTGCTGTTCTTGGCATCAACGAAGAGCGTTGCGCCGAACTTGAATTTGCCCTCGTTGTTGTGCTTGATGGCCTTGACTTCATCCTTGCTCAAGATGCCTTTGGCCTGAAGTACGTCAATCAGGCTCTTGTCATCCAGTTGCGCTCCGCCGGCGAATGCGGATGGGGCAAGCCCCGTCATGGCAACCGCTGCGGCCGCAACCAAACGTTTGACATACGACCTCATTGATTCCTCCTTTGTATTTGAGATGCGGCGAACGTTAGGGATGCACTGTGACATCCGTGTGACATCCTCTGCGTGTCATCTTCGTGTCACATGCCCCAGTCGGTTTTCTTGCCAACGCCGGTCACAGTTCCCAGGATAGTCGCCGATGGCAAGCCCTGAGAGTGTGAAAGACGCGGATGCGCGGGAGATTCTGATCGTCGAGGATGACGCCGCGATCGCCCGCCTGATGCAGATGCACGTGCAGGCGGCCGGCTACGAGGTCCGCTGCTGCGCCGACGGCGTGGAGGCGATGGAACTGCTGCAGCGGCAGCATTTTCATCTGGTGGTCCTGGACCGCATGCTGCCCGGCGCCGACGGTATGCGGGTGCTGCGCTACCTAAGGAGGCCTCGGGCCGGGGAGCGGATCCCGGTGCTGATTGTGACGGCCCTGGGTCAGACGGCCGACAGGATCCATGGCTTGAACGAGGGTGCCGACGATTACCTCCCCAAGCCCTTCGAACCCGATGAACTGGTGGCGCGCATCCGGGCTCTGCTCCGCCGCGCCATGCCGGAGTCCGCCGTCTCGCCGGGTACCGGCGGCATCGAAATCGATGCGGATGTACCCGTGGTGCGCGCAGGCGGCCGTGAAATGATCCTGCGGCCGTTGGAACATCGGCTGCTGCGCTGCCTGATGCAGAATCCGGGTAAGACGCGCAGCCGCGAATACCTGCTCGATCACGTCTGGGGCCGGGACGTGTTCGTTGAGCCGAGGACGGTGGATGTCACGATCAAGCGTCTGCGCAAGGCCCTGAAGGAGATCGGTGTCGGTGACTGCGTGCAGACGGTACGCGGCCTGGGCTACCGTTTTTATCCCCTTCGCGAGGAGGGGCGGAAAGAATGATCTCCGCCTGGTGGCTGCTGCCGCCCGTTCTCCTGTGGGCGGGGCACGCCGCCTGGCAGCGCCGACGCCTCGGGCGCCTGGAAGAGGAGTTGTGGCGGTTGCGCTCGGCCCTCTCGGACTTGGAGGAGCGGTTGCGCCGTCGCAGCGATCGGCTCGATGCCCTTTTTGCCAATGTCAACGAGGCCATCCTTCGGCTCGATGTCCAGGGCAATGTCGTGGCGCTCAACGAGCGGGCGCGGCGGGTGTTCCATTTTCCCGCCGATCTCACGCTGCCGCAGCCCATCACCGCGCTTTATCGGCAGCCGCGATGGAATGCGGCCGTCAAGGAGGCATTGAGGCGACTGCCGGAAGCCGCCGAGCTTCCCGACATTCATCTGCCGGGATGCGTGCTTGCCGTCAGGTTGGCTCCGCTGGAAAACGGCCAGGCCCTTCTCCTGTGCCTGGACATCAGCCGTCAGCGGCAATTGGAGGCGCAGCGCGAGCGCCTGGTGCGCGATTTGATGCACGATTTGAAAACACCGCTTACCTCGATCCTCGGCTACGCCCGCACCATCGAGCGCATGGGAGAGGATGAATCCGTACGCCTGGAGTGCACCGCCGTCATCGTTCGGGAAGCCAGGCGGCTCAACAAACTGCTGGCCTCCATGCTGGAGTTGGATCGTATCGAACGCTTTTCTCCCGTCCGGGAGGGAGGATGCGATCCCGTGGAGGTGGTGCGGGACCTGCGCCAGCGAATGCAGCCGGTGGCCGAGGCCGCCGGGGTATCTCTGAGAGTAAAAATAGGGAAGGCGATCGGTCGGCTGGCCATGGACGGTGGTGATCTCCTGCGCGTGCTGACCAACCTGGTGGACAACGCCATCCGCTATTCCCCCAAGGACGGTCGGGTGGACATTCACGTGAGAAAGACGGCGGCGGGCATCGAATTGCAGGTGACGGACGAGGGGCCTGGGATCGCTCCCAAGCATCTGCCGCATGTCACCGAGCGTTTCTATCGCGGCGACGACAGCCGTGCCACGGGCGAGGGTCATGGCGTCGGTCTGGCCATCGCGTCGGAGACCGTGGGCCGCCACGGCGGTAGTCTGAAGCTTGAGAACCGGCCGCAGGGAGGGCTTTCGGCCCGCATCCTTCTGCCCACCGAAACACCGTGATTTCCTTATCCCCGCGCGCGTAATTCCGTTTCTTCCGTTTTCGACCAGCCCGGATTTTTCATGGGATCGCGGATGGATGGCGCGGAAATCGGTAATTGGTGATTCGTGATTGGTAATCGGGAAATCCACCCATCACCAATTTCCGATCACCATTCACCTCGGGCCTCCGTCCTTGCTTGCCGGCCCGCGCAGACAAGCCAGGCGCCGCGAAATGCAAGGCGTCATGCTGCAAATGAACACTCGTTTCGATGCAACTCCTTCATGTTTTTCGATATTTCGAATACCTACGCATGGTCATCATGAAAAATCCGGGCTAAAATCCCCAAAGGCGGGGATTCCTATGCATCTTCACATCGTACAGCCGACGACCTACACCGTGGACGGACGCTTGCTGCAGACCGGCAAGCGGCGCCTGATGAGTCTCGCCCTGCCCTATCTGGCGGCGCTGACGCCAAGGGAATGGCAGGTGCGCATCTTCGACGAGCGCCTGACGCCGGTCGATTTTGATGCTCCCTGCGACGTGGCGGCCATCACGGTCTGGACACGTTTTTCGCGCCGCGCCTACGAAATCGCAGCGGATTACAGAAAGCGCGGCATCCCGGTATTGATGGGCGGGCCCCACACCTGGTTCTATGCCGAGGAAGTGGCGCAGCATTGCGACGCCTATGCCATCGGCGAGGCCGACGAGATCTGGGCGACCATGCTTGCCGATGCCGCCGCCAGCCGCTTGCGCAAGGTCTATCGCCAGAGCCCGTTGCCGGACATGAAGGGGTTGCCGCATCCACGCTATGAACTCCTCTCCATGCGCCATTATCCCCGTCCGCGCGTGTTCCAGGTCCAGACCACGCGCGGCTGTCCGTTCGGTTGCGATTTCTGCGAGGAAACCATTCTCTTCGGCAAGAAGTTCCGCTCCCGGCCGACCGCGGAGTTGGTGGAAGAGATCCGTTACATCAAGTCCCTGGGGGGACGGGTGATCTTCTTCGCCGATTCCGTGTTTGGGGGCACCAAGCGCAATTGCCAACAGATTCTCGAAGCCCTGGTGCCGCTCGGGATCAAATGGGCCAGCCTGTGGCCGATGAATTACTGCGCCGACGATGCCATGGTCCGGCTCGCCCGCCGCTCGGGCTGCCTGCATCTGAACATGGGGATGGAATCGGTGGATGCCGAGACCATCCGGTCCATGAAAAAACGGCAGAACAGGGTCGGCCACTACGACGAGGCGCTGGCCAACCTGCGCCGCCACGGCATCACCTATTCGCTCAATTTCGTGTTCGGCTGGGATACGGAGGTGGAGACGGTGTACGAGGCCACCCTCCAATACCTGGAAGACAACAAGGTGCCGATGGCCTTTTTCAACATCCTGAACCCCCGACGCGGAACCGGCATCTATCAGGCCCTGAAAGAGCAGGGACGGCTGCTGGATGAAGAGAATCTGAGCAGGCTCGCCGGCATGAACTGCCAGTTCGTGCCGAAGAAGATGTCACCGGACGAGCTTGTGGAACGGGTAAGTGCTCTGCACCGCAGATTCTATTCGCCGCCCTCGATTCTCCGGCGCCTGCGACCGGGCCTGCGGGCCGATTTCTGGGGTATGCTGGTGTTCAATCTCTACCAGTGGAACGAGGCACGCCGATCCGGCTTCGGCAATCTCGATCCCTTCTGAGCCGTCGTGATAGTTCCTGGCCGTGCATCCAAGGTGGTCCTGCGCTTGGAACCCATGGGTCTGGAGATGGTGGCGGGGGCCGAGGATGGATTGCCGGCGACGGAGGATGGCCCAGCGTTTCTCAACACCCGTTGACCGTGGCCCAGTCCCCTCGGTCCGCCATCCGCGATCTCATCCATCCCTGCTCCGTTTCTTCCGGATCCGCACGCGGCTGATCCACCGGCCTTCGAGGTTGAGGACCTCCAGGTGGGCATCCTTGATGTCCAGGCACATTTTGGCTTCCGGTTGCGCCCCAAGCTTTTCAACGATCAGTCCACCGATGGTGGTGGCGCCCTCTTCGGGCAGGCTGGTGTCCAGCTCCTGGTTGATGTCGTGGATGCTGACCGTCCCGGCCACGATGAGGGAGCCGTCCGCTTGCGGCCACATGCGCGGCTGCACCGGACGGTCCGATTCGTCTTCGATCTCGCCGACGATCTCCTCGAGGATGTCCTCCATCGTGATCAGACCGTCGATGTCACCGTACTCGTCCACCACGATGGCCATGTGTTCGTGACGACTCTGAAAATCGAAGAGTTGCTGCAGGGCATTCTTGTTGGCCGGCACGAAAGGCGGGCTGTGCCAGGCCAGGGCGTGTCGCAGCTGGATGTCCTGTTCGCGCAGCCGGATCAGGTCGCGGATGTGGACGATGCCGATGATGTTGTCGGTGTGCCCGTAGTAAACCGGGTAGCGAGAATGCTGCCGCCGCGCCACCTCCGCGAGGCACTCCTTGACACTGGATGAGGCATTCAGAACCTCCATGCTCTTGCGCGGTGTCATCAGCGCCTTCACCGGAACTTCGTGCAGGTGCAGGCTGCTCATCAACATCTGTTCGCGCGCCGCATCGAGCACGCCGGCCTCGGCGCCGACATCGATGATCTTCGACAACTCCTGGTGCGTCAGCTCCTTGTCCGCGCCCTTGGGGATCTTCAGCAGTCGCTGCAACGCGTTGATGATCGCCATCAACGCCACCGTCAGCGGGGAGAGCAGGCGGATCGCCCACTGCAGGGGCGAGGAGACCAGGCACGCGATGCGTTCCGCATGCGCCACGGCAATGGTCTTGGGCAGGATCTCGGCGAAGATGACGACAATGATCGTCATGGCCACCGTGGCATAGAAGATGCCGGCCTGGCCGAAGAGCTTGACGAAGACGGCCGCGGCCAGACTGGAGGCGGCGATATTGACAAAGTTGTTTCCCAGCAGGATGGCCGCCAGCATCCGTTCCGGTTGTTGCAGCAGCCACTCGGCCCTCTTCGCCCCCCGTTTTCCCTGGTCGCTCAACAGGCGCAGCCGAAAGCGGCGGGCGCGTGTCAGCGCCGTCTCCGAGCCCGAGAAGAAGGCGGAGGCCAGCAACAGAAAGAACAGAATGCCGGTGATGGTCGGCCAGGAAAGGTCAGGCGCGGTCATGCAGGCGCGGCATCGCCGCTCACCGTCTTCGGGGCGGGGATGGTTGGGACCCGGGCGTTCCGGCAACAACTTGCGGCCGGAGCCTTGGGAATGCAAGGGTTTCGATTCATGTCAAAGAAAGAAAATTTATCATATCCAATGGTCGGGAACAAAAATCCGTGATGGCTTCGAGGGCATCACGGCTTGGGAGATTATGTTCCCAGCGGTGCGTTCAGCCAGGATTGTACCATGCGCACACCGAAATAGGCGAGCAGCAGGAGGATGTAAGCGGCAATGACCATCCAGCTGGCCCGCCGTCCCTGCCAGGCACCCTGCTTGCGCATGGTGATCAGGGCTACCAATCCCGCCCAGGAGACGATGGTCAGGATGACCTTGTGCGAGAAAAGGTGGAAGTGTCCAAGACCCTCCCATTGCCACGCAAGGCCGGTCAGGATGCTCAAAGCCAACAGCCAGGCGGAGGTCCGGACCTGGGCATACATGTGGTTCTCCACTTCGAGCAGGGAAGGAAGCGATTGCACGATGGGGCCGATCTGTTTTCGCTTCAGGGCGCGGTCGAGCAACAGGTGCATGACGGCGTGCAGCATGGCCAGCGTCAGAATGGCGTAGGCCAGAAGGGAGAAGAGCAGGTGACTGGCCTCCATCATCGAGGTGGTCTGGATCCTCAGGATCGGATTGTCGGGCAGGAGTGGAATGGCCATGAGTGGAATGGCCGTGGCCGGCAGCAGGAAAAGGCCGAGACCGCGGACGCCGTGGCGCAGAAGCCCGATGACGTAGATGTATTGCACGATCAGCGTGCAGATGGCCACCGAGGCAGCCAGCCGGAAGTCCAGCCCCCAATTGGTGATCGGTTCCAGTCTGAACAGGGCGAACAGGGTGATGAACATGGCCAGGGTGAGCAGGAGGACGATGCCCTTGGCGCTCAGGCGCGGTTTGCGCCACACGCCCTCCCACAGGAACCAGGCGCACAGCGCCGTGATGGCGCCAGCGATTGGGAACAGGTAGGCGGGTTTCACGAGTGACGACGGCACGGTCGCAAAAATAGCTTGCACATGGGCGTGTTATATCGAATGCAGGGCGGGCCCGCAACGAGGAACTCCGGATTTGACCGCGGCACGGGATCCGACACAATCGACCCATGCGTGTGACGGTGCTTTTTCTGGCTGCCGGCCGCGGTCGGCGTTTCGGTGGCCCTGTGCCGAAGCAGTATTGTTGCGTGGACGGCGTGCCTCTGATCGTCATTGCCCTTGAGAGCCTCGCGCGGGAGCCGCGGATTCATGCCGTGCAGCCCGTGGTTGCCGCCGGAGACGAGGAATTTTCACGCTGCCTTCAAGGACGCGAATTCCCGTTCGAGATCCTGCCGCCGGTTACCGGCGGCTCCCACCGCGAGATTTCCATGGCACGCGGTCTTTCTGCTCTGGCGCCGGACGTGGAATGGGTGGCCGTTCAGGATGCCGCCCGGCCGACGCCTTCGCCCGCATTGCTGGCGCGCGTGATGGATACGGCGGCCAGGCACGGTGCAGCCGTGCCCGGAATCCGTGTGCATGATACGATCAAGCAGGTGAACGGGGAGGGGAGGGTGGTGGCGACCCTCGAACGCGAGACGCTGCGTGCCGTGCAGACACCGCAGGTGGCGCGGCGTACCTGGCTCGCGCAGGCGGTACGGGAACAAGCGGATCGCCTTCCTTCCTTCACGGATGACGCCGCCCTTCTCGAGGCGGCCGGTTTTCCCGTCTTTGTAAGCGAGGGGGACGCCAACAATCGCAAGATCACGACACCGGAGGATCTGGCATGGCTGCGAAGCTATCTGGAAGCGAGGAAGTGAATCTACGGATCGGTCAGGGCTTCGATGTCCACCGGCTGGTGGCCGACCGGCCGCTGATCCTCGGCGGCGTGCGGGTGCCGTTTGAACGTGGTCTGGCGGGGCATTCGGATGCGGACGTGCTGGTGCACGCCGTCTGCGACGCCCTCCTGGGTGCCGCCGGTCTCGGGGACCTCGGGCATTTCTTTCCCGATGACGACAAGCGTTTTGAGAACGCGGACAGCCTGGAGCTGCTGGCCGAGGTCATACGGCACCTACAGGCTCGGAAATGGATGGTGGTCAATGTGGACGCCACGATTCTGGCCGAGCGGCCCAAGCTCGCTCCGCATACACCAGCGATGAAACGCAATCTCGCGCGCGTCATCAGGATCGGGGTCGAATGCATCGGCATCAAGGCGAGCACGACCGAGCGTCTCGGCTTTGTCGGCCGCGGGGAAGGCATGGCGGCTATGGCGGTGGTGTTGTTACGGGGTTGAAGGGGCGATTCAATCCGCCGCTGCCACCACCGGAGACAGGGCAAAGTCGCCGGCCTCCTCGGGCAGATCCTGCATGACCAGGGCAAAATCACGCTCGCCGAGTGGGGCGATGGGAGAACGGTCCGGTGGCGGCAGCAGGGAGGCATGCCGCACGGAGGCTTCCACGAGCGGGGGTTGGGCGATCGGCTTGATGCGCGTAAGCAGCAGACGTTCGGGAACGCCACGGGTGAAGATGGAGACGCGAATGGCCGGCGGCGACAGCTCGCACTGCAATCGGTTCTTCACCCGTCCTTCGATTAGCAGCACCTCGCGGCCGTCGTTGCGTACGATCCATCGTGCATGCACGCTCTCGGGCGGGATGCGCCAATCCCCGTCCCGCATGGCAAGGGGAACACCGAGATTGATGAGGACACTGCGCAGCCACAGGTCGTCGAACCGGTTGCCACGATTGAACAGCAGGCCGGCGGCTGCCAGCACTAGCACGACAGCCAGGAGCCAGGGAAAAATGGAGCTCTTCGCGGGTTTGGGCGGCAATACGGGGTTGGCGGTATCGATGATTGGATTCGGCACCGGTATCGTCTCTTCCAGCGTCGGGTTCTGTTCCCCGCCGGTGCGATTCTCCACGGTTCCGGGCACGGGACCCGCCTCGGGATCCGCTGTCGGCGCGTCCTGCCCCTGCGGCAACGGGGATTCCGCGGAGGCAGCCGGAGTGGGTTGAGTCTCCTCATCGATGAGCTGCATCGATGCATCATCCTGATCGGGGCGGAACTCCGCGCCGCAGCGATGGCAAACCAGAAGCAGGTCCGCATCGCCCTCTCCGAGCCGATAGCCGGCTTGGCGACGAGGGCCTGCCTCTTATCACCATCTCCGAACCCACGA
>CAZHOU010000013.1:0-19936 GCA_964534165.1 uncultured Zetaproteobacteria bacterium | reverse complement strand
TCGGCGCGGATTCGCGAAAGCGGCGGTTGATCCTGCATCGGTAGCCGGCTTCTAGGTGAAGCGGAGCATGCGGACGCAAGGCCGCCAGCCTCAACATCAAGACCTGCAATCTTCCTGAAATCTCCCTCCGCTCCCAGGCCCCGTCCACGCAGGCCAGAAGTTCACTCAGGGAATGGATCTCCCGCCGCAGCTCCACTTCCGGCGGCAGGAAGCCGGCGTTTTTGAGCATCCTGTAAGCCATGCGCAGTTCGGAGGGCACGAAAGGGTCGTCCGCCTCAAGCGGCAGGGGTCGTCCGGCACCGGGCAGATCGTCCAACTCCCCGCGAGCGATGGCCTCGTCAATTTTCCGTTCTGCGATCCGCGCCAGAATGTTCATCTTCATCGGTAAGACTACATCGGGGCTGCGCTCATGGAAGGAAGAATCCGGGCTTCTTTTCGCTTCCCCAGTTCCGGCTTGAAGCCGCCCGGACTTGCCGCTACGATGACCGATCCTTCGACGGCGGCGAGCGATGCGCGCGGTTAGCTCAGTTGGATAGAGTACGAGCCTCCGAAGCTCGGGGTCACAGGTTCGAATCCTGTACCGCGCGCCATCTTTCGAATTCTTTCCTTAGCGGATGATGCGATGCGTGCGGTCCATCTGAAATTGCTGCAATCCATGCCCATCTTCGGCGGAATCGGAGAGGAGGCATTGGATTTCCTGCTGGCGAAGGCCGCGATCGTCACCGTCAAGCGGCAGGAATACTTCTTTCACGAGGGAGACCCCGGAACCTCGATGTACGTCCTCGAGCGTGGCAAGGCGGTGGCATTGCGCCGCTGGAACGATCGCTGGCATGCGATCAAGCATTTCGTTCAGGGCGACTGCTTCGGGGAAATGGCCATGATCGATCTCGGTCGCCGCACGGCGTCGGTGAAAGCCTTGCGGGAATGCATCGCCATCGAGTTGTCCAATGCCACCCTGATGCAATTGTATGGAAAGGACCTCGAACAATTCGCCATGATCTACATGAACATCGGTCGCGAACTCAGCCGCCGGCTGCGAGACACGGACATGCAACTGTTCCGCCTGAAGGCGGAGTTGGGACGTTAGTCTTCCGCATCGAGGACAACCGCTTCCTTGCGCCGCGCATGGATGCGGCCGATATGCCAGATCGTCTCCCCGGCCTCGATCAGAGCCTTTTCAGCTTTATCCACCTCGGATTCGGGCAGGATGACGACGAAACCGATGCCCATGTTGAAGGTGCGATAGCGTTCGTCCCGTTCCACCTCGGCCAGTGAAAAAAGGTAGTCGAAAACCGGTGGCACGGGCCAGGAGGAGGTGCTCACCCGGGCGGACAGGCCGGAGGGAAGAATTCGTTCCAGATTGTCGAACATGCCGCCGCCGGTGATGTGGGCGAAGCCGTGAATCTCCACGCCGGCTCGATTGAGGGCTTGCACCGCTGGCACATACAGCCGGGTCGGGGCCAGCAGGGCATCGACGGCCCGCGTGCCGTCGGCCAAGCCGTCACGCTCGATATCCGTCCCCCCGATTTCAATCAATTTCCGAATTAGTGAAAAACCGTTGGCGTGCGGGCCGCTCGCGGCCAGGCCCAACAATACATCGCCTTTCCGGATCGCGGATCCATTCACCAAGCGACGCCGTTCCACGACACCGACGGAAAAGCCGGCGATGTCGTAATGCCCCGGTGCGTACATGCCCGGCATCTCCGCCGTTTCGCCGCCGATCAGGGCACAACCGCATACGCGGCAGGCCTCGGCCACGCCCTCCACCACGGCCGCCAGAACGTCTTCCTCCAAACTGCCCGCCGCCAGGTAGTCCAGAAAAAAAAGCGGCTCGGCCGCCTGCGCCGCGAGATCGTTGACGCACATGGCGACGACATCCATCCCGGCCACGTTCGGTCGCCCGTGCTTTTGCAACAGCAGCAATTTGGTGCCGACACCGTCGGTGGAGGAAACCAGAACCGGTTCACGCATGCCGTGAAAATCGGCGGCGAAGAAGGCGCCGAAGCCTCCGAGTCCCCCGAGAACCTCGGGCCGGGCGGTGGAGGCCGCGGCGCGTTTGATGCGTTGCACGAAGGCATTGCCGGCATCGATGTTCACGCCGGCATCGGCGTAGGTGAGAGAGGGCTTGTCCGACATCGGTCCCGAGGGAGAATTCAAACGTCGAGGTTGCGCACTTTCAGTGCGTTCTCCTGGATGAAATTACGGCGTGGCTCGACCGCATCCCCCATCAGCATGGCAAAGGTCTCGTCCGCGGCCACGACATCCTCGATATTGACCTTGAGCAACAAGCGCTTGTCCGGATCCATCGTCGTCTCCCACAACTGCTCCGGGTCCATCTCGCCCAACCCCTTGTAGCGCTGGATGGTCAGCCCCTTCCGTCCTTCCCGTTCGATGCTTGCTGTGATGTCCGCGTAATGTGCAACGGGCCAGCGCTTTTCATCGCGCAGGAGGCAGGCACCGTCTCCGATCAGCTTCAGCACGTTGGCGCACAGATTCTGGGCTTCGGCATACTCGGCTGTCCCGACCAGATCCTTGTCCAGCCACGAATGCAGGGTTCGGCCGTGATCCCTGCGCCTGAATTCCACCTGCCAGCACCCCTGTTCGCGATCCTCATGCAACGAAAACGAAAGCGCCTCGTCCTTACGCGCCCGCGCGGTGAAGGCATCGACGACCGCCTGCATGCGCGGCAGCAGGCGTTCCTTGTGGCGGAAGGCCGACAGTTCAAGCTTTCCGCTTTCCAGAAGCAACTGCAGCACCGGCAGGTCCAGACGTTGCGAAAGCCGCCGCTGCAATTGGGTCAATCGCCGGATGCTGCGGGCCAGGGTCATCAGGCGTTCGCCCGTGATCGGCTTCTCACCGCGGGCCGGCACAAAGCTCATACCGTGGCTGCCCTGCTCCAACAAAAACTCAAACAGCTCCTCGTCGGTGGAGAGATAGCGGTCCTTCTTGCCGCGACTGACGCGATAGAGCGGTGGTTGCGCGATGTACAGATGCCCGCGTTCGATCAGGGCGGGCATCTGGCGGAAGAAAAAGGTCAGGAGCAGGGTCAGGATGTGCGAGCCGTCCACGTCGGCGTCGGTCATGATGATGATGCGATGGTAACGGAGTTTGGAGATATCGAAATCTTCGGGACCGATCCCGGTGCCGAAGGCCGTGATCATGGTTCCGATCTCCTGGCTGGACAGCATCTTGTCGAAGCGCGCCTTTTCTACATTCAGAATCTTGCCCTTGAGCGGGAGGATTGCCTGGAACCTGCGATCACGACCCTGCTTGGCGGAGCCGCCGGCCGAGTCGCCCTCGACGAGGAAGAGCTCACAGGAGGCCGGGTCCTTTTCCTGGCAATCCGCCAGCTTTCCGGGCAGGTTTGAAACGTCCAGCGCACCCTTGCGACGTGTGAGTTCCCGCGCCTTTCGGGCGGCCTCGCGCGCCAGGGCGGCCTCCACCACCTTGCCGATGATCCGCTTGGCATCCTTTGGATTTTCTTCCAGCCATTCGGATAACTTTTCGCTGACAATGGATTCCACAACCGGCCGTACTTCGCTGGAGACCAGCTTGTCCTTGGTTTGGGAGGAAAACTTCGGGTCCGGAACCTTGACCGAAAGAACGGCAGTCAGTCCCTCGCGGCAATCGTCACCCGAGAGACTGATCTTGTGCCGTTTCAGCATTTCGTGGGCCGTGGCGTAGTTATTGATGCAACGTGTGAGGGCGGCTCGGAAACCGGCCAGATGCGAACCGCCATCCCTTTGAGGAATGTTGTTGGTGTAGCAAAACACGTTCTCCTGGTAGGAATCCGTCCATTGCATGGCCACCTCGAGCATGATGCCCTGGCGTTCGCCCTTGATCGTGATGCATTGAGGATGCAAGGGCGTACGGGCGCGGTTCAGATGCTGGACAAAGGCTGTGATGCCGCCGGTGTATTCGAACACCATACGTTTGTCCGTGCGTTCATCGTACAGCTCGATACGCACGCCGCTGTTCAAAAACGAGAGTTCCCGCAACCGGGTGGCCAGCACATCGAGGGAGAAATTGCGGTGGGAAAAGACCTCCAGACTCGGCAGAAACCGGATTTCCGTACCGGTTCCCTCCGCCTTGCCGATCACTTTCAGGGGCTTGACGGGACGGCCGTTCTCATAACGTTGGAAATAAACCTTTCCGTGCCGGCGGATGAGCAACTCCAGCGATTCCGACAGGGCATTGACCACGGACACCCCGACACCATGCAGGCCGCCGGAAACCTTGTAGGAATTGCTGTCGAACTTTCCGCCCGCATGCAGAACGGTCATGATCACTTCCGCAGCCGAAACCCCCTCCTCCGGATGGATGTTCACGGGGATGCCACGACCGTTGTCCCGCACGGTGACCGAATCGTCGGAGTGCAGGATCACCTCGATACGGTCGCAATAGCCCGCCAGGGCCTCGTCGATGGCATTGTCCACAACCTCGAACACCATATGGTGCAGGCCGGTGCCGTCGTCCGTATCCCCGATGTACATTCCCGGCCGCTTGCGCACCGCATCCAGGCCGCGAAGCACCTTGATGCTTTCGGCCCCGTACTTTTGTTCCGCTCGCGCGCTCATGCTGCTGCCTCCATGCCGGAATGATGAACCTTCGCCTTCACGCCGCCGCCATCCCGGCCATGAGTCGAAGGCAGGATATGATAATGGATTCGGCGGTCCCGTGCGAATTCCGAACCCGATGGCCCGGTCATCAGGATCTGACCCGGACAGGCTGCAAGGCGATCGAGCAGGCGCCGGCGGCGAATGGGATCCAGAGCCTCAAAGCAATCATCCAGCAACAACAACGGAGCGAGGCCCCTGGCCTGCAACCTGAGATTGCATTCGGCCATTCTCAGGGCCATGGCCGTGAGCTTTTGCTGCCCGCGTGAGCCGCAAATGCGCACATCCCGCTCCCCGTAAAGGATCAGAAGACGATCGCAGTGGGGGCCTTGGGCATGCAAATCCGCCACCTTCCCCTTCTTTCTTTGCTCCGCCAGTTGCGCCATCCACCTTTCCTCGTCCTGCGGGGCCAAGTGACGGATCTGCAGGCACAATTCGGACTCTACCCATGTCCGCTCGCTCGTCAGGACTCGATTCATATCGGCCAGCACGTCCGTGCGTGCACGCATAATCTCAAGCCCGTGCACCACAAGTCGGCGTTCCCACGTCTCCAACTCTGCAGCCGAACCACCCCGACGTACCAGGCGGCTTCTCTGCATCAGACAACGCAGGTAAGCGGAATAATGCCGTGCGACATCCGGCCGGCAATGAAGCATCAACTGATCCAGCCAGCGCCTGCGTTCTCCGGGAACCCCGTCGGCCAGCTTCGGCCCCTGCGGCGACTCTACGATCACCGGCAAGGTTCCGCTCAACTCGGATCGTTGCCGCAACTTCCGACCCTGCAAGTGAATCCTCATGCCTCCGCCGCCGCCGAACACGTCCACTGCAAGCGGCCCGTATCGCCGCCACTGTCCCCGGATCGTGAATTCACCGCATCCGATCCGGCACAACGCCGGATCGCGGGCCTGACGAAAAGAACGCCCGTGACCCATGATATAAACGGCTTCCAACAAAGTTGTCTTGCCGCTGCCGTTTTCCCCGAGTGCCATGTTCAGACCCGGCGCACACCGCCACCGCGCACTCCGATGGCAGCGAAGGTTGCTCACCCGGACTTCCTGCAACTGAAGACATGCGCCTTTCACAATGGAATCGTTTGCCGTCGAAACACCCAACGGCCTAATCCGGGTTTTTCACGCGATCACGGCCGGAAAACTTGAGGTCGGTGATCCGTGACCGATGAATGGGGAAGGGGCAACGCCAACCATGTGTCCGGCTCCGTTTCCCGATAACCAATAACAAAAGACCCATCGCTGCCTTTCTTGATCGTTCATCTTCATCCAAGCCCTTGATCCATCCTTACCCGCGTCCTTTTGCCAAGGGGAGCTGAAAAGGCCGGCTAGCCCGGATTTTTCATGGAATCGCGGATGCTTGGCGCAGACAAGTCAGGCGCCGCGAAATGCAAGGTGTCAGGCTGCATAAACCCATCCACTCCGACCAAACCCCTTCAAGTTCCTCGATCTTCCCCATTCCGGCGCCTGGTCCCATGAAAAATCCGGGCTAGATTCTCATGGGCATGATGACATAACTGGCCGTACTTTCCGTCTCCTCCTTCATCAGCACCGGTGACAGGCTGTCGCGAAGAAAGATCCGTACCTGATCTTCATGCATGGCGCCCAACACATCGCGAATGTAGCGGGCGTTGAATCCGATCTCCATCTCCTGACCCGAATAGTCCACGCTCAGAGACTCCTCCGCCTGCTCCTGCTCGGTGTTGTGCGCGGTCACGAGCATTTCGTCCGCCTGCAATTTCAGTCGCACATCGTGCGTGAATTCATTGGCTACAATCATCACCCGCCGCAGAACCTGATCCAGGCCATTTCTGCTGACAACCGCCACCTCCGGATTGTCCACGGGAATCACATCCGCATAGTTCGGAAAGCGCGCATCGATCAATTTGGAAACCAGGGTATGCGCATCCAGATCGAGACGAACCTGCCGTTCACCCAGACCCAATGTGACCCGACCCGGAATCTCCTCGCACAACTTGCGAATCTCGACCACGGCCTTGCGAGGAACGATACTGCGATTCGTGCCTTCAACCTGCGAAAGATGCGTTTGCGTCATGGCCAGACGATGACCATCGGTGGCCACAAGGTTCAGGGAGCCGCTTTCGTCGATTTCAAACAATGTTCCGGTAAGATACTTGCGCGTCTCGTCCGTGGACATGGCGAAACTGGTCGCCGCGATCATCGCAGCCAGATCGCTGCCATCCAGCTGGATTTCGATGCTGTTTTTTTCTTCCTTGATCTGCGGGTACTCATCCGCCGACATGGTAAGCAGCCGGAACTTGGAATGGCCGCTCTTGATGTGCAGAAATCCCTGATCAAGTTGCATTTCCACATCGGCATCCAACTCACGCAGGATGTCAAAGAGTTTGCGCGCCGAGACCGTTGTCTTTCCTGGCTGTTCAACATCCGCCGCCGTGCCGGTCCTCAGGCCGATGTCCAGATCCGTGGCTGTGACGGTCAGCTTCCCATCTTCGGCCTGCAAGAGAATGTTGGACAAAATCGGAACGGTGTGACGGCGTTCCACGATGTTCTGGCAGCGTTGAACCGCCTGGAACATATCCGGTCGTGAAACAGTGACGCGCATGATTTCCTCCTGTGCCTGAGAATAATGAAACCCGTTTATATCAGATAAGTTGTTGTCATCATAGTCTTTGTTGAATTTGTGGAAAAAACAAGAAAGGTATTCTTTTCATGGACTTGAGCGATTGAATCCTGTGCAAGGGGAGGGGATGAAAGGCGGTATATCCTGGGTAAGGGATGCATCCCGACCGCATCTCCGGAGTTGAACCGGGTTTTCCTCACGTTGTTCACCTCCAACACGGTTCCGATGGAGGAAATGTCATGGATCATCCATGGATTGCATGAAAAATCGCGGACCGGCGGTTTCAACCTTTCAGGGCCCGGAGCATGCGTTCGATCTCGGCCTTGAGTTCCGTGTTGCTGGCCAGCATGGCCTCGATCTTTCGAGTCGCATACAACACGGTCGTGTGATCACGACCACCGAAGTTGTCACCGATTTCCGGCAGGGAGAGAGTGGTCAGGGCCTTGCAGCAGTACATGGCCACCTGCCGCGGAAAGGCAATGTTACGACTTCGCTTCTTGGATCGCATGTCCTGCAGGCGGATGTTGTAGTAATTGGCAACATGTTTCTGGATTTCCTCGACGGTGATCGCACGCGTCTCCTCATGCAGGAGATCGTGCAGGACACGGCGAGCGAAATCCATGTTGATCACCTGGCCGGTCAATGTGGCATGGGCGGTCAGGCGTGTCAGCGCCCCTTCGAGTTCCCGTACATTGCTGCTGATTCTTGAGGCGAGAAGGTAGGTGACATCGTCCGGCAGGCGAATGCCGGCAAGTTCCGCCTTGCGTGTCAGTATGGCTTGTCGGGTTTCCAGGGAAGGGGGTTGAATGTCGGCCACAAGTCCGCATCCGAACCGGGATTTCAATCTCTCCTGCAGGTGATCCATCTCCCTTGGAGGGCGGTCGGAAGTCAGGATGATCTGTTTCTGGACCTCGTAGAGGGCATTGAAGGTATGGAAGAACTCTTCCTGGGTACTGGCCTTGCCGGCGATGAACTGGACGTCGTCGATGATCAGGACGTCCACCCGCCGATAGCGTTCACGGAATTGCTGGGTCGTGCCGTTACGGATGGCCATGATCAATTCGTTCGTAAAGCGTTCGCTGGTGCGGTAGGCGATGGACAGGTGCTCTTTTTTCAACAACTCGTTGGCTACGGCATTGATCAGATGTGTTTTGCCAAGACCGACGCCGCCGTAGATGTAAAGAGGATTGTAGATGGTTCCGGGCTGATCGGAGACGGCGCGGCAGGCGGCATGGCTGAATTCGTTGCTGGGCCCGACGACGAAATTGGCGAATGTGAAACGTGGATCAATGTACCCATCCACCTTGGAAGCTGCGGTTCGTTGAGGGAGTTTGGCCGCGATAGTTCCGGTGACCAGCGATGGATCCACACGGAATTCCACCTCCGCCGAGGCGCCGAATTTGTCCCGCACGAGTTGGCGGATCTTGTATTCGTAATGATCCTTCAGGTTGTCGAGGAAGAAGCGACTGGGGGCGGTGAGGATGATTTTTCTCCCTTCCACCGCCGCCCGCATCGGTCGTATCCAGGCATCGAAGCGTGCCGCCGACACTTCCTCCGCCAGTTCGTCCAGGATCAGTTGCCAGTCGATGCGGGCTTGTTTGGCCGTCATGGGGCCATTGTATGAGACGCGGGCAAAAAGGTCATCCGTCGGTTATTTCCTTCATCCGAGGAAGGTTCTGCCGGTTTGGTTTCGAGGATGTGTGGTTGACAGGGACAAGGCCGGATTTACCATTCGCAGCCTTTTCATAAGGAGAAAACCATGAGTTTCACGTTCAAACCCAGTCGTATCCGCCGCGCCCGTACCCATGGCTTTCGGGCTCGAATGGCCTCTCGTTCCGGCCGGGCAGTGATCAACCGCAGGCGCGCCAAGGGCCGCAAGCGCCTGAGCGCCTAGCCTGCAGTTTGCACGAAGGCGCCGTATGACGGGCGACCGAACGGATGGCCGTTTCCATGGCTTTTCGTGCAATCGTCGGATTCGACTGGATTTCGGCGGTCCGCAACAACGGCCGGCCGGATCCGGAATGTGGATCGGGTTTCCCCGGAACTGAAATATTCATTCCCACCCCGGTATCGGCTCCGTACGCGAAAAGATTTTTCCGCCTTGCGTCGTGGACGCAGTCTGGTTGTGGGGGGTCTTAAGTTGATCTATCGGCGGAACGGTCTTGATCATGCCCGTATCGGGTTTGCCATTTCCCGGCGCTATGGCAATGCTGTGAGGCGCAATCGTCTGAAACGACAACTGCGGGAATGCTTTCGTCTGAACGGGATTCGCAGACAGGGTGTCGATATCCTCGTTGTGCCCGTATGCGATTGGAAGGGGATGCGAAATGCGGGTCAGGCCATGAAGCAGGGATTGGAACGCATCCGGATGAGGCTGGAAAGGACCGGGACATGAAAACACTGTTGCTTGTTTTGATCCGTGGCTATCGTTACCTTCTTTCTCCACTGCTGCCACCGCGATGCATCTATCAGCCCACGTGTTCCCGCTATGCCCTTGAAGCGATCACACGCTTGGGTGCTTTTCATGGCACCATCCTCGCCCTGCGGCGATTTTTGCGCTGCCATCCATTTGCTTCGGGCGGCTACGATCCCGTACCCGAATTACGCCGTCGCCCTCGATCGGCTCCAAAAGTGAAGGAGATCTGAGCCATGGAACAACGCAACATGATTCTGGCCTTTGCCTTGTCCATGGCCGTTTTGCTGGCATGGCAATTCCTGTTTCCACAGCCTGAACCGAAACCGGCGGCGGTCAAGACGGCTCCGGCGAAACAACAGACGAAACAACAGAAAGCACCTGCAGAGGTCGCTGCATCCAGGCGGCAGGAAAGCGTCAAAGCGCCTCCCACCGTCGAGAATCTCGCTCCGCCGGCAAAACCGACTTCCTCCGGTCACAAGGTCCTCGCCGAAATCAGGAACAACCTCCTTGATCTGAAGATCAGCGCCAAAGGTGCCATGATCGAAGCCGATGCCGTCCGCTACCGTCAGAGTATCCGACCCGATTCGCCTCCGGTCCGTATTCTCGAATTTGGTCCCCGGCACAGCCGTTATGTCAATGCCGGCCTTTTCGGTGAACCCACGCCGGTTTTTACCGTCGTCTCCAACACCCGCAAGGACGGTGCAGTTGTACTTGAACTGGAGGCCAGGCTTGCAAGCGGGGGTCGCTGGCAGCGCCGATTGAGCCTGAGCGATGATTCATACGTCATCGACATCGAAGATCGAGTCTCCGGAAGCGTTGCTCGGAGGATGTATTATCAGGTCGTGGAAAGAGAGCCGGACCGAAAAAAATCAAGGATCTACCAGTATCGCGGGCCGGTGGCGCTCCTGGACGGCAAGCTGAAGGAAATATCCTTCGAGGATCTGGACAAAAAAAGCCCCGTCCTGTTCACCGCCAAGGGTGGATGGACCGGCATCATGAATCGCTATTTCATCGCCGCCGTGATCGGTGAGAAGGATCAAACCTATCGCTATTATTTCAAGGCCGACGGCACGGCCTACCAGACCGGATTGATCGAAAATTCAAGAGACGAAGGCAGGGAAACGAGATTCGGAATCCGCGTGTACGTGGGTCCGAAATCCATTCCGGCCATGAAAACCCTCGGGGTCGGTTTGGAGCGTGCCGTCGATTTTGGCTGGTTTGCCTTCATCGCCAAACCTCTGCATGCGCTGCTGTTGGGATTTTACAAGTACATCCACAACTTCGGCCTGTGCATCATCCTCCTTGTCATCGTCATCAAGATTCTCTTTTTATGGCCCACGAAAAAATCGTACGAATCGATGGCCGCCATGCGCAAATTGCAGCCGGAAATGCAACGCCTGAAGGAGTTGTACGGAGACGACCGGCAGAAGATGGGCCAGGAGATGATGGAGCTGTACAAAAAACACAAGGTGAATCCCATGGGCGGGTGCCTGCCCATCGTCATTCAGATTCCGGTGTTTTTTGCCTTGTACAAGGTTCTTCTGATGTCCATCGAGATGCGCCATGCCCCGTTCTTCGGTTGGATACGCGATCTCTCGGCCATGGATCCCTATTATGTTTTGCCGGTGCTGATGGGAGCCACAATGTTGTTGCAACAACGACTCAATCCCACGCCGCCGGATCCCATGCAGGCCAGGATCATGAAGTTCCTGCCGGTGATTTTCACCTTCATGTTTCTCTTTTTCCCCTCCGGGCTGGTGTTGTATTGGCTGGTCAACAACATCCTTTCCATTGCACAGCAATGGTATGTGATGAAGAAGGTGCAGGCCGCCTGAGGCAGAGAATGATCCCATTTCACGTGTGGGCCACTGGGGGTGAAAACCGGCGGTGACCACCATCGCCGCGGTTGCCACGCCGCCCGGTCGCGGAGGCCTTGGAATCATTCGCATCTCCGGGCCGGAGGCGGCGCCGCTGAGCAAACGGCTGTGCCGACGCCGGCGAGCATGGCCGCCCGGCCGTTTTTCCTTTTGCCGTTTCTATGATCAGGACGGGCAGATCATCGATGCCGGTGTCGTGCTCTACTTCAAAGCTCCGCACTCATACACCGGCGAGGATGTGATTGAACTTCAGGCGCACGGGAGCCCCAGGCTTTTGGATGAATTGCTGCGTCGTGTCCTCGCCTTGGGGGCGCGGGTGGCCGGGCCGGGCGAATTCACTCGCCGGGCGGTGGAGAACGGCAAAATGAGCCTGGAGCAGGCGGAAGCCGTGGCCGCCTGCATCGATGCCGTCACCATTCGAGCCGCCCGCCAGGCCCAACGCCATCTTCAGGGCGAATTTGGTCGCCGTATCGAAGCGTGGATGGACTGCCTGACCACCGTGGTTGCGCATGTCGAGGCCTGCCTCGACTTTCCGGAGGACGAGATTCCGGAATTGATGTACGCGCAGCTCAAAGATCGGGTTCGGGAGGAATTGCTGCAGCCGATCCAGAAGGCCCTGGCCACGGCAGCTTTCGGCGAGCGCCTGTTCGACGGTGCCCTTGTGGCCATCATCGGACCCCCCAATGTCGGAAAATCCAGCTTGTTGAACAGGCTTTCCGGCCGGGATCGGGCCATCGTCAGTGCCGAGGCGGGGACGACACGCGATGTGCTGGAAGTCGATTTTCAGGTGCACGGCATCCCGATTCGGATTCTCGATACCGCCGGTTTGCGTGAAAGCGCGCAACCCGTGGAGCAAGAAGGTGTCCGGCGCGCACGCCAGGCGGCCGAACAGGCGGATGCCGTCATCTATGTGGCCGATGCCACACGACCGGGAACATGGCATGCCGGAGACACCGAACTGCGGGTCATGAACAAGATGGATCTGCAATCCTCTGCGGATGCGTTGCCGGAGGGCTGGCTGCACGTCAGTGCCCGGACCGGTTTTGGGATCGATCGCCTCCTGTCCGAATTGGCAAAGATTTTGGGTGAGAGCCCGGCCGCGGAAGAAGGTCTTCTGGTGACCCGCCGCAGGCACGAACAGTGTCTGCGGCGTGCCTGCGAAAGCCTGGAACGCGGACTGTTGATGCTTGGGGATGCGGCCGAATTGGACCTGGTGGCACTGGAATGGCGGCAGGCCTGGGGTGCATTGGCCGAGATCCTGGGCATCGGCGATTTGGAACCCATCCTTGACCGTATCTTTTCGGAATTTTGCATCGGCAAGTGAAGCCACGCACATTCGGCATTGAAATGGGAGGCATGTGGGCCATAATGCCTTGCCCCGCTTGCATGGCCGCGGTTGACGCCGGGGATGCGGGTTCGATTGACGGAACTTTTTGATTTAAAAGGCGAATTGGAGGGTTTATGTCTGTAAAACACCCGGTAATCGCTGTGACGGGCTCATCCGGCGCCGGTACGAGCACGGTCAAGGTGGCGCTGGAGCACATCTTCCGCCGCGAAAAAGTGACCCCGGCCATTGTGGAGGGCGATTGTTTCCACAAATATGACCGTTACGAATTCCGTGAAAAAGCCAAGGAATACGAGGCCGCCGGCAAGCGCTTGAGCCATTTTTCCGACGAAGCCAACCTCTTTGACAAGATCGCGGAATTGTTCGAATCCTATCGCCGTACCGGCAAGGGGATGGCGCGCCATTATGTGCATGACGAGGAGGAGGCGAAGAAATACGGCGTTGAGCCCGGCCGCTTCACGCCATGGGAAGAAATCGGTGAGGGGTCCGATCTGCTTTTCTACGAAGGCCTGCATGGTGGTGTGGAAGAGGTGCGGCCCTATGTCGATCTATTGATGGGGGTCGTTCCGGTGGTGAATCTGGAATGGATTCAGAAAATCCATCGCGATACCTCCATGCGCGGCTATTCCACCGAGGCCGTGGTCGACAACATTTTGCTGCGCATGCATGACTATGTGCATTTTATCACTCCGCAATTCACTCACACGGACATCAATTTCCAGCGTGTGCCGCTGGTGGACACCTCGAATCCGTTCATCGCCCGCGACGTTCCAACCGCCGATGAGAGCGTGATCGTCATCCGCATCCGCGAACCCCAGAAATGGGACATCGATTTCCCGTGGTTGCTGGCCATGCTCAAGGACTCCTTCATGTCCCGGCGCAACACCCTCGTCATCCCCGCAGCCAAGATGGTGCTGGCCATGGAATTGATCCTGACGCCGATCGTGCATGACCTGCTGCAAAGGAAACGTGCGGCCTGAGGGCGGATCGAATCCGGGCATTCGGTGCACCTTTTCCATATCTTCACGCAACCCCCGCGCGGGTCCAGTCGGGGGTCCGAATACCGGGTGGATAGCTAGCCCGCGTATTGCCCGAAGACGGAAGACTCGCCCATGGTTGCGGTTCGTCCTGTTCGGTTTCAGGTCCGCGCTGGCCTTCGGGACGTCCGTTTGCCCTTGAATCCCGGTGACTTCCATGCTTCTGCGTCCAAACCGCCGTCCGGCATCACTATCACCACCCGGACGCCCTGTCTGCGTGTGACGCACGGGCAGGCGAAACCTTCATGCAACATGCGGGCTGGCCCGGATTTTTCATGGATCGCGCCTGCCTGCCGCGACTGCGGCGCAGGCAGGGATGGATGGCGCAGACTAGCCTTGCGCCGCGAAATGCAAGGTGTCATGCTGCAAATGAACATTCATCTCGATGGGACTTCTTCATGCATTTCGCCATTTCAATTCCCGACGCATGGGCATCATGAAATATGCGGGTCAGCCCAAGGGACGGCTCGTTCACAAGGACTGCCTGTGAAATGAAGGGATGTTTCACGTGAAACATCCGCTCGGTTCCGTGGACGTGCTGGTGATCGGCGCCGGTCATGCCGGCTGTGAGGCCGCGCTGGCCGCGGCGCGGCGCGGTGCCCGGGTGCGGCTGATCACCCAAAATCTCGATACCATCGCCAAAATGTCATGCAATCCCGCCATCGGCGGCGTGGCCAAGGGCCATCTGGTCCGTGAAATCGATGCCCTTGGCGGCGCCATGGGCGAGGCCGCGGATCGCTCGGCACTGCAGTATCGGCTCTTGAATCGCAGCAAGGGACCGGCAGTAAGAGCTACACGGGCACAGTGCGATCGAGGGGCATATCATACGGCCATGAGCAGGATCCTGGCACGCGAACCACGCCTGCAGTTGCACCAGGGAACCGTCCGGGAGCTGGTGTTCGATCGGGAACGGGTGGTGGGGGCGGTGGATGAGTTGGGGCTGGTGCATGATGCCGGGGCTGTTGTTCTGACCACCGGCACCTTTCTCGGCGGCATGATCCATGTGGGAGAAAAGCAAATCCCTTCCGGTCGCGCCGGTGATGCGCCGGTGTGCGGGTTGACGGACGAACTCTACCGCCGCGAATTGAAGCTCGGGCGCCTGAAGACGGGCACGCCTCCGCGTCTGGACGGCCGCAGTATCCGGTGGGAGGTGTTGGAGTCCCAGCCCGGCGAGACCGATGTGCTGCCGTTTTGCGCTCTTCACGATTCGTTGCGGGAGCCGCAATTGCACTGCGGCATCACCCGCACAACCCCGCGTACGCATGCGCTGATTCGGGCCCATCTCCATCGTTCGCCCATGTATTCCGGCGCCATTCAAAGTGTGGGGCCACGCTATTGCCCGAGCATCGAAGACAAGGTCGTGCGCTTTGCGGACCGGGACGGGCACCGGATCTTTCTCGAACCCGAAGACCCCTGTTTTGATGAAGTTTATCCGAACGGGATCTCCACCTCGCTGCCGCTGGATGTGCAATGGGCCTTTGTCCGCACGATTCCCGGGTTGGAGCAGGCGGTGATTGTGCGACCGGGGTACGCCATCGAATACGATTTTGTGCATCCGACGGAATTGCGACCGACGCTCGAATGCAAGCGCATTCCGTGCCTGTTCCACGCCGGTCAGATCAACGGCACCACGGGCTATGAAGAGGCCGCCGCCCAAGGGCTCCTGGCCGGCATCAATGCCGCCGCCTGCGCCTTGGGGTTGGATTCCTGGGTGCCCGACCGGGCGCAGGCCTATCTTGGGGTGATGGTCGACGATCTGGTGCACAAGGGTGTCACCGAGCCCTATCGCATGTTCACGTCACGTGCCGAATTCCGTCTGCATCTGCGGGAGGACAACGCCGACCTGCGGCTGGCCGAAACCGCCATGCGCCTGGGTCTGTACAATGATACGCGCAAGCGGCGCTTCGAAGCGCGCTCCATGCGCCTGCAGGCCGTTCTTGCCGAAATGCGCGAGCTGCAAGTGGGCAACGGCCGCGAATGGCGCCGGCGTCTTTTGGCTTTGCACCTGCCGGTGCCGGAACGGGGTCTTGATTTCTCTTCCTATGCGCATCGTCAGGATGTGGACCTCGATGCCGCGCTGGCGCTGCTTACCCTCACCGACGGTCTGGATGCAAGGGATGTGCTCAGTTTGAAGGCGGAGATCCATTACGCCGGTTATCTGCGAAAACAAGAACAGGAGGTGGCGCGTTTCCGGCACCTGGAACGGCAAACCATACCCGCGGGATTCGATTATTGTTCCGTACGTGGCCTCAGCACGGAATGTCGCCAGAGACTGCAACAGGAGCAACCCCGAAATCTGGGTCAGGCCGCACGCCTCCCCGGCATCACGCCGGCGGCCATTACCTGCCTGATGATGCACTTGCGGCGCGCATGACCGCGCCCGCGGAATGCCGGGCCGCGATCGACGCCTACATCGCCGAAACCTTGCGCTTCGCCCGGGTATTGAACCTCACTTCCGTGCGCGAGCCGGAGACTTTCCGTCAGCGCTTTGTTCTGCCTTCACTGGCCATGTGCCGCTGGTTGCCGGAACGTGGACGACTGCTCGATCTTGGAAGCGGCATGGGGATTCCCGGAATTCCCATTCTGCTGGCGCGCCGGGCCATGCATGGGGTGCTGGTGGAGCGGCGGAAGAAAAGGGCGGAGTTCCTGCGGCACATTGTGCGTATCCTGGAACTGGATGCCGAGGTGTATGCCGAGGACATCCGGGCCTTGCCCGCCCTCAACGCGGATGCGTGTGTGGCACGGGCGGTGGCGGAGCCGGTGAGGCTGCTGCGGCTTATGCAACCGCACACAATCGCCGGGGGCGTCGCCGTGTTGCCGGTATCCGAACGTGCGCCGGAGGCCAAAATCCCCGGCTGGCGATTTGAAGGCGAGGAAAGGTTGGTCGTGGCGGGAATGGAGCAGCGGATTCACCGCTATCGGCTTGTTGGGACCGTCTCCTCGGCGGTGGACTCGTGAAAACCCGGATCATGGCGGTGCGCCGGCCAACAACTGTTGGCGTTGCCTGTTGCCGACCATTAGGCTTGACCCGGAATTCCGTATTCGCACGGTCGAGGCCTGGCCGAAGGGCGATCCGCGGAAGGGAGGTTTCACGTGAAACATAAGCGGCTGGGCACGGTGGTGGCCATCGCCAATCAAAAAGGCGGCGTGGGCAAGACCACGACCAGTATCAATTTGGCCGCATCCCTGGCGGCCCTAGATCGCAGGGTGCTGCTTCTCGATCTGGATCCGCAGGGCAATGCCACGACGGGCCTGGGTGTCGACAAAAAGCAAGTGGTGACGGGAACGTATGACATTTTGATCAATGGGGCGCCGCTGGTGGAGGGAATCCTTGACACCGTTTGCGAGGGCCTGATGCTCGTGCCGGCCAACATGGATCTCGCGGGCGCGGAAGTCGAATTGGTGGGGATGGCGCATCGCGAACATGTCCTGGATGTCGCGTTGGGGGCCTACACCGGCGATGCGTTTGATTTTACCCTCATCGACTGCCCACCGGCCTTGAATCTGCTCACCTTGAATGCGCTGACGGCGGCGGATCGTGTGCTGATCACCCTGCAGACCGAGTTTTATGCCATGGAAGGATTGACCCAACTCATGGACACCATCCGCCGCGTTCGCGCCGGCCTGAATCCGAGCCTTGCCATGGATGGCATCCTGCTGACCATGGTGGATCGCCGGAACAATCTGACGGTGCAGGTGGAACAGGAAGTACGAAATTATTTTGGGGCCCAGGTCTACGAACAGGTGATTCCCCGCAATGTGCGCCTTTCGGAGGCGCCCAGCTTCGGGATTCCCGTGTTGCATCACGATATCCGTTCTTCCGGGGCCCAGGCCTATCTCAACGTGGCGCAGGAATTCCTGCGCCGGCAACAGATCTAGCCCGGATTTTTTATGAGACCATCCGCCGGGCATCAAAATACCAGGAAGGATCATGGGAATGGATGAGGATGAACGATCAAGAAAGGCGGTGATGGGTCATTTGTGGTTGGTTATCGGGAGACAGAGTTGGGCACATGGCCGGCATGGTCCATTCAGCAATCACCCGTTTCCAATCACCGATTCTTCGCATCCGTGATCGCATGAAAAACCAGGCTAGGAGGAAATATGGCGGCGATGCAGAAAAAACGTGGCTTGGGCAAGGGGCTGGGGGCGCTTTTGTCGGCGTCTCCGGCTGTCCTGGCCGGTCAAGCCATCCAGGTGCCGATTTCAAAAATTCGCCCAAACCGGTTTCAACCGCGTACACATTTTTCCGGCGAGGATCTGGAAGCCTTGACGGAATCCGTGCGGCGGGAAGGGGTGTTGATGCCGGTGTTGTTGCGACCGCATTCCGACGGCTACGAACTGATTGCCGGTGAGCGCCGTTGGCGTGCGGCGCAGGCGGCGGGTCTGCAGGAAATTCCCGCCGTCGTGCGGGAAGTGGATGATCTGCAGGCGCTGGAGCTGGCCATCGTGGAAAACGAGCAGCGCGACGATTTGACGGCCATCGAGTCCGCTCGCGCCTATCGCCGTATGATGGATGAGTTCGGTTGCACCCAACAACAGGTGGCCGAACGCATCGGCAAATCCCGGGTGCAGGTCAGCAACATCATGCGGCTGTTGCAATTGCCCGAAAAGGTCCAAGCCATGATTGAAAGTGGAGACATCAGCATGGGCCAGGCACGGCCGTTGATCGGCCTTCCGCCGGAACGGGCGGAACGGCTGGCGGCCGAATGTGTGGCCCATGGATGGAGCGCGCGCCAGATGGAGGCGCACGCACGCAAAAAGACGGCCCGTGATACCGTACCAGGCAGGCGGCAACCCGATCCGGATGTCGCCGCTCTGGAGGCTGAGCTGAGCCGTTTGCTGGGGATGCCGGTGAGCATCAAGTGGCGGGCCAGAAGCGGTGGCGAGCTGCGCATCCGCTTTACACGCCCGGAAGAATTGGACGGCGTGCTGGCGCGGTTGCGGCGATGAAGGTGAACGGCCGGCCGGTTCGGGCGGTCGACTGGCATGGACCCGCCCACGGTGGTTGTGTTCGCTGGGTCGAGCAACGGCTGCTGCCGCATCGCTTTGAGCTGCGGAGCAGCCAGGATCCGGAAGACGTGGCCGCGGCCATTGAGAGCATGCAGATCCGTGGCGCCCCCTCCATCGGTGCCGCGGCGGCTCTTGGGCTGGCCCTGGCATGGCGACAGGATCGCCGCCGCTTCTTCCGCCACTGGATCCCCCGTTTTCGGGCCACACGGCCGACGGCGGTCAATCTCTTTCATGCCTGCGATAGCATGAAGAAGCAAGCGGAACAAAACGTCTCGGCCGAGGCGATGCTGGAGGCAGCGCGGGCCTACGCCGATGCCGAGGTGGAGGCCAACGCGCGCATGGGCCTGTTTCTGGCCGAACGGCTGGCGGTCGGCCGCAGGCGCATCCTCACGCATTGCAACGCCGGCTGGCTGGCAGCCGTGGATTGGGGTACGGCCACATCCGGGATTTATCAATTGGCGCGGGCCGGAGAATCCCCATTCGTTTGGGTGGATGAAACGCGCCCCCGCCTGCAGGGAGCGCGATTGACCGCCTGGGAATTGATGCAGGAGGGTGTGGATTGCCGCCTGCAGGCGGATTCCGCCGCCGCCTGGATGCTGGCACGCGGGGAGGTCGATGCCGTTGTCACGGGCGCCGATCGCATTGCTGCTAACGGAGATTTTGCAAATAAAATAGGTACTTACGCGATATCACTGGCGGCCAGGGAACAGAGTGTGCCCTTCTATGTGGCCGCACCGACGACGACGATCGATGCCCAATGCGAAAGCGGTGACGCCATTCCCATCGAGGAGCGGGATGCGGCCGAGGTCCTGTACATGGACGGGGTGGACGAGCAGGGGGAGAACCATCGCATTCGAATCGCAGCTCCCGGCGCAAAAGCCAGCAATCCGGCCTTCGATGTCACGCCCTTTGCCCATGTCACGGCCATCGTGACCGAACAGGGCCCGTGGCGGCCGCGTAGCTCTTCGGATTAGACATCATGGCTGCCCCTTGAAAGGAGGGTGACTCACCATCCTTGAGGT